>NZ_JBPGXM010000152.1:0-8389 GCF_056755495.1 Leifsonia sp. KNZ12-8B | reverse complement strand
GGGCCGGGGGGGGTGTGTCGGGGGGCGCGGGGGGGGCGGTTGGGGTTTGGGGTGGGGGGGGGGGGGCGGGGGTAGTCGGCTCGCGGCGACGATCCTTCGTTGCGGCTGCGCGGCATCGGCCGGGCCGGGGGAGCGCGTGGTCGGGCGCCGGTGTGCCCAATTTCCTGGTGGCGAGTCGAAAATACTTGCAACTAGCTTCGATGTGAAGCCCTGGATGTTAGATGTCCAGGGCGTGCATCGAAAGGCCTGGCATGATCCGACGCACGTCGCGCAATCTCGCGATCGGCGCAGTCGCACTAGCGACACTGACACTTGGAGTGGGATCGCCGCTCGCCTTCGCCGATGGCGGTGATCCGCTGCAGGCGGTGGAAAGTGCAACGCCGCTGACGGCCGAGCACGTCGCCCCTGTGGCAACGTCGGCAAGCGGGCCGAACGCGATCGATGCGACGGTCAACGGCGTGAGCGTCACCATCCCAGCGAAGGCGGCCTCGAGGGTGGGTCTCAGGCGAGGTCGCGTGTCGGTGGCGATAGGTCTTCCCTTCGGAGCGAAAGCCGGGAAGCCGACGAAGCGTCGAAACGGCATCGTGTCGTACGACAACCGAAATCAGTCGACGACAATGCCTCTCGTGCTCGAGGATGGCTCCGTCCAGCTGAACACGGTCATCCAGAATGCTTCTGCTCCTTCGACGTACTCCTATCCGATCACCGTCCCCGGAGGAGGTCGTCTGCGGGCCGAGAAAGACGGCACGGTATCCATCCTGGATGCGACGGGCGCATGGGTCGGCGGGCTTGCCGCACCCTGGGCGAAGGATGCCCGAGGGAAGCAACTCCCCACGTCCTACATCATCAGCGGCTCGACTTTGACCCAGCACGTCGACTTCACGGCGCCAGGCGTCGCCTTCCCTGTGGTCGCCGATCCGTGGCTGGGCATCGCGCTCATCGACCACACCAGCTGGCAGAACCTGTGGCAGTACAGTCCCTCTCTCGCTGTCTACCCGACCTGGTGGGGGCGTTACGGCGCAGGGATCCCAGCCGGCGGGGCTGCTTGGAGTGAGACGCTTGCGAAGACAGCACGCTCCGGGCACCCGAACCCCAACACCGCGTCGATGAAGGTACAGTTCGACTGCCACTTCCAAGTCGTGCGATTCAAGTCTCCGCGTAAGCCGAGCTGGAACCTCGATTCCAAGCTGCCCTGGACGGACTTCGCGAACGAGGTCCGCTACGGTTGCAACTATCCGACCGGGAAGCGGGAGTTCTAGTGAGCGGAACGGGTGAGGGGTCCCCATCTCAGACGCTGGTCCGTGGCAAGAGAGCGGCTCCCTGGGTGCGCACATTCGCCGTGTTGCTCGCCGCGGTGTTCCTGCTCGCCACGGTGTGGGCGACATCGATCTTCATCCGCTGGTGCGAGCTCGATGACAGCATCTTGTTCCCCGCGGTGGAGATCGGCAGGCAGGCGGCCTTTCCGCCGGGCCATTTCGAGTTCGGATGGGTCGCCGGTGTTGCGTCCGCGACGTTCGCCGCCCTCACGATCGGAGCGGTGTGGTGCGCCGTCGTGGTGATCGCGAGGCCGATCGGCTCCGTCGTGCAGGCGTTCGTGATGACTGCCGGGGTTGCGCTCGTCGGCAGTTCCGTGCCGTGCATCGTGAGGTACACCCTGCTCGGATTCGTTCCGCTGATCGCCGGGGCGGGCCTGATGCTCCTGGCGTTGCTGTGGCCCTCACGGGTGGCGCGCCTCTGAAGCATGAGGGTGGGGGTGCGTTCCGCTGCGCGACTACCGCCCGCCCACCTCATACACAACCGCCGACCAATGCTCCTCCACCGCATCCCACGCCTCCTCGCCGTGGTACGCCAGCCCGTACTGCACGTTGAGGATCGGGCCCAGCAGGTTGAGCACGTCCGGGAGGAACGGCGTCCCGGGTGGGAAGCCCAGGCCGAAGCTGTGGATGATGCTGTCGTCGGCGGCGCGGAGCCAGATGCCCCAGCCTTGGGAGACCGGCATCGCCACCACGCGGAAGACGTGGGCGGGGTCGTAGTCGGCGGGGAGGGCGTCCGGGCGGTCCGTCATGTCGCTCACGCTACACAACCGGTGCGCGGGGGTGGTTCAGCTACCGCGCGGGCCGCCGGTAGGGTGCGAGGTATCGCCGTCCTTCGAGGAGTGAAGCATGACCGGAGCCGACACGTCGCACACCCCTGAGAGCGCGGGAGGCGGCGGTGGCGGCGGTGTCGCCGACGTCCTCGTCGTCGGGGCCGGGCCGGTCGGGCTGGCGCTTGCCGGCGACCTGGCTCGGCGCGGCGTCCGCGTCCGGATCATCGACACCCTCCCGGCGCCCACCACCGAGTCGCGCGCCATCGTGCTGCACTCGCGCTCGCTCGATCACCTGGAGGCGCACGGGGTGATCGACCACATCCTGGCGCGGGGGATCGTCTCCACCGCGATGGAGTTCCATGCCGGCGGGCGGAGCATCGCGGAGGTGGCGTTCGGGTCGATCGACGCGGTGTACCGGCATTCCGTGTCGCTGCTGCAGACCGACACCGAGGCGGTGCTCGCGGCACGGTTGAGGGAGCTCGGGGTCGAGGTCGAGCGCGCGGTCACGCTCACCGGCTTCGAGCAGGACGCGGACGGGGTCGTCGCGACCGTCGAGCGGGACCAGGGGCGCATCAGCACCATCCGCGCCCGGTACCTCGTCGGCGCGGACGGGGCTCGCAGCACCGTCCGGCACCTGATGGGGGAGAAGCTGCAGGGCGACTTCGAGGGGGAGGACTTCCTCCTCGCCGACGTCGACGGCGAGCACGCGTACGAGCGGGCGCACTTCCACACCTTCCTGTCGCCGGGAGACACGACGGCGCTCATCTTCCCGCTTCCGGACGATCGGGTGCGGGTGATGGCGCAGCTGCCGCCCGGGACCGATCCGGACCGCGCGGTCACGCTGGAGTGGGTGCAGGAGGCGCTCGCCGACCGCGGCGTGGCGCTGCGCATCACGGCGACGCACTGGCTCACGCGGTTCCGGCTGAAGCACGGGCAGGTGGCGCGGTACCGCGACCGGCGGGTGTTCCTCGCGGGCGACGCGGCGCACATCCACTCGCCGGCGGGCGGGCTCGGCATGAATACCGGCATCCAGGATGCGATGAATCTCGGGTGGAAGCTGGCGCTGGCGCTGCGGGCGGGTGCGGGCGATGCCGAGGTCCTGCTCGACAGCTATCAGGCGGAACGGCACCCGGTCGCAGCGGCCGTGATCGCCTTCAGCACGCGGCTCACGACGCTCGGGACGCTGACGAATCCGCTGGCCCAGCGGGTGCGCAACGCGGTGCTGCACGCGGGGACGAAGGTCGCGGCGGTGCAGGAGCGCCTGGCGGACGAGGTGGAGGAGCAGCGCGTCCGGTACGAGGGGAGTCCGATCGTGCGTGATGGCGGCGGGCATGGGCGCGGCCACGCGACGAAGGCGGGCGACTTCCTGGTGCTGCGGGATCAGCACGTGGCGGCGGCGCTTGCGGCGACGACGGGGCACCTGGCGATCGTGCTCCCCGGGGAGCGGAGCGCGGACGCCGATGCGCGCGACCTGCTGGGCTACGACCCGGGGGAGGTGCGGGAGCTCGCAGTGTCGGACGCGGACGCGCGGCGGCTCGCCGCGGCGACGGGGCTGGAGCGCGGGGGCGTCGTGGTGGTGCGGCCGGACGGGTACCTCGCATATGTGGGGAGCGGGGTGCGCGTCGCGGATCAGGGTGCGGTCGCGGAGGCGGCGCTGGACGCGTCGACGACCGACGGGAGCTGAGGCGTCGGGAGATTTGGCGCAAATCGTGGTTATGGACGGCTCATAACCGCGATTTGGCGCAAATCGTGGGACGCGGGCGGGACGTGGGCGCGCGGGAGGGCGGCCGCGGGGAGGGTGCTGCAGCCCGGGCGTGTCGCCCGAATTGGGGTACAAACACGTGTCCTCCATTTGGCCCACAAGTGCCAGGTTGTCGCTAGGCTCGCCGACGGAACCCGAATCCCGCAGTACGTCGACCCGAAGGACAGCACTGTGCACCCGAGAACGACCTCGTACAACCATGCCCACGACGTGGCCCGCCGCCAGCTCCGGCGACGTGAGCTCGACCTCCACTGGGCCAAGGAGCAGCGCCGGCAGCAGGAGCTGGAGCTCGCCCGCGCCGGCGCCCTCGTCGCCGCGACGCGCGGCGCGCTCATCCGCAAGCCGGTGCTCGTCGCCTGCCTGCTGCTCGCCGCGGACGCGGGCCTCGCCTGGGGCGTGACCGAGACCGGCCTGCTCGGTTCGGCCGCTCTCGCGGTGCTGGTCGCCGTCGGCGTGCTCGCAGCCGCCGTCGTCGTCGGGCTGGCGGTGCGGGTGTTCGCGATCCGCAAGCGGCGCCGAGCGGCGCGCGACCTGCTCTGGTTGCACAGCGCGCGGCGACCGCACACGCAGTTCCACATCCAGGAGAGCCTCGGCTCGTACCTGGAGGCGAAGCTGCTCGCGCACGCCACGCGCTGACAGGAGGCGCGCTGACAGGAGGCGGGGCTGACGGGAGGCGTGACCGCGCGGCCCTCAGCCGCGCACCGGCTCCAGCGTGATCTCCACCTCGAAGCTGCGCCGCCACGGCAGCCGCAGATCCGTCAGGGCCCAGTCGGAGCCCGGCAGCTCCGTGCGGAGGGCGTCGCGCATCCGGTCCGCGATGACCTCCTCGGCGCGTGCGACGACCGCGTCCTCGGCGACCGGGTAGTGGTCGGGGAACAGGCCGGGCCCGTCCTCCGAGCGGATGACCGCCTGGTAGGCGTAGTCGTCGAGGAGGCGGGTCAGCAGGGCCCGGCGGACGGCGGCCTCCACCTCGTCCGAGGGCATGCCCGAGCGGCCGACCAGGGCGGCGACCGTCGTGGCGATCACCCCGCCGAGGGTGTTGCCGGCGGTGTTCCAGCCCCCGAAGGCGACCAGCTCGCCGAGCACCCCGGCGGAGGCGAGGGCGCGCACGAGTCCGGCGTCGGCGCCGTTGGGATACCGCACGTCGGCCAGCGCGACCACGTTGCCGCCCTCGAGCTCGGAGCGCACGGCTGCCACGGTGCGCGCGATGGCGTCGGCGTCGGCGCGCTCGGGGTAGCCGCCGAACATGTCGTGCCGGTCGGGATCGGGAGCGTGGACCACGAGCACCGCGTCGGCGGGGTCCGCCTCGGCCAGTACAGCCCCGGCCGCCCGCAGCTGCCGGTTGATCGACTCCGCCAGCGGGACGTTCTCGTACGGCGGCGTGCGGTCGAGGCCGCCCGGCTCCGGGCAGGAGACGCGGACCGTCGGGCGCGCGCCGGCCGCCTGGGCGATGGCGCGGGCGACCAGCGCGGCCCCGACCTCGTCGGCACCGGGATACATGAGCACGCCGTGCCCGGCGGGCAGGAACCGCATCCAGTGCCGCAGCCAGTGCTGCTCGGCGGAGCCGGCCGAGAACGTCGCCGTGTCGTCCGCCGTGACCGCGAGGAAGTCGAGCGCGCCCTCGTCGACGAGGGTCAGCGCCGCCAGGTTGACGATGTGGTTGCGCACGCGCCGGCGGGCGAAGTCCGAGACCACGTCGGCCGGCACGTCGGTCAGGTCGCTCAGCGCGATGTCGTCGGCGGAGGCGTCGAGCCGGTGCACCGCGCCGCCGAGGGCGTGCAGCTCCTTGCCGTACGACGTCCAGTACTCCGGCTCCTCGGCGGCGGAGTACGAGTTGCTGGCGCGCATGACCAGCGAGACGGCGCTGATCGTCAGCTCGGGCCTGGCGCCCTTCAGGTCGCGCAGCAGATCCAGCTGGGCGAGGGCGACCGGGGTGGGGTCGTGGCTGATCCGGCTCGCGATCAGGCCGCCGTAGCAGAGCATGTCGAGCGAGACCACGAGGTGCTCGGTGGCCGGATCGAGCGCGCGCTCACGCAGCCACGTGCCGAGCGCGGTGATGTCGCCGGGCGTGCGGTACGCCGGCAGGATCTCCGGCGGCGGGACGTCGAGCGCGTACCCGCCGACGCGGGCGACGTCCTGCGGCAGCAGCACGTTGACCGGGCGGTCGTCGAGGGGGAGCAGGGCGATGCGGGGGCGGGCGTGGACGTCGTCGGCCATGTCAGGACTCCTTGGGGATGCTCGTGCGGGCGATGGAGAGGGTGTACGAGTAGCGGTCGCCGCGGTACAGCGACTGGGCGAACTCCACGGCCCGGCCGCGAGCGTCGTAGGCGGTGCGCTGCACCAGGAAGGCGGGGGAGAACGGAGGCACCTGCAGCGCCGCAGCCTCCTCCTCGCCCAGCACGGTCGCGTGGATCTCCTGGTCGGCGCGCACCACGTCGATCCCGAACCGGCCGGCCAGGTCGTCGTAGAGCGAGTCGCCGTGGATGCCGTCCTCCAGGCCCGGCACGAGGTCGGCGGGCAGCCGGCTGGTCTCGAGGCACATCGGGGCGCCGTTCGCGGTCCGCACGCGGCGGATGACCACGACCGGGAGGGCGGGGCTGAGCCCGAGCGCGTAGCCGACGGACATCCCGGCGGGCTCCAGCGACATGCTCACCGAGAGCGAGCCTGGCACCATGTCGCGCTGCCGCATGTCTTCGGAGAACGACGTGAACTCCAGCGTCTTGCTGATCGGCGAGGCGCTGACGAACGTGCCGGAGCCCTGCACGCGGTACACCATCCCGTGCCGTTCGAGGTCGTCGAGCGCGCGGCGGATGGTGAGCCGGTTCACCCCGAAGGTCGCGGCCAGCTCGCGCTCGGTGGGCAGCTTCTCGTGCGGGCTCATGCCGCCCTCGATCTGCGCCTTCAGGTAGCGGCGGACCGTCTCCTGCTTGGTGAGCTCCTGCTTGGTGAGCCCGCCGCCGGCCACGTCTCCCGTGGTCACCACCATCTCGACCTCTTCACCTTCATTGGTATGTACCAATATGTTGACGTCATGCCAGCCTCTCTGTCAATATCGCTTCAATCACAACGAGGTGGTTCGCTCCAATCACATCATCTCGCCCCCTTCGCTCGAGAAAATGGAGTACACAGAATGACATCCCGACGGTTCCGCCGCTTCCGTGTCGCCGCCCTCGCGGCGTCCGCACTCGTCGCCCTCCCGCTCGCCGCCTGCTCGTCCAGCGGATCGGGCGACGACGGCCCCACGACGATCACCTTCTCGTACCTCTGGGGCGGCGCGGAAGGGAAATCGCTCGAGAAGATCATCAGCGACTTCAACGCGAGCCAGAAGGACATCGTCGTGAAGGGCGTCTCCAGCCCCGACACGCAGAAGCAGCTGACCTCCATGTCGTCGTCCAACGGCTCCTTCGACATCTCGGACAACTTCGGCGACAGCGTCGGGGCCTGGGCCTCGAAGGGCATCATCGCGCCGCTCGACGACTACCTGAAGAAGAACGACGTCGACACCGACGACTTCGTCCCGAGCGCGATGGACCAGATGCGGTTCGACGGCAAGACGTACGCGCTGCCGATCGCGGTGCACAGCCTCCAGCTGGTGTACAACAAGAAGCTGCTCGCCGAGGCCGGCCTCCAGCCGCCGACGACGATGGACGAGCTGGCCGCGGCCGCCGCCGCCCTGACCAAGACCGACGCCGCGGGGAACATCACCCAGCTCGGCCTCGGCTCCTCGAACTACAGCAGCACCCTTCAGGCGATCGGCATCGCCTTCGGCGGCAAGTGGACCGGCAAGAGCGGCCCCACCCCGACCGACGCGGGCAACATCGAGGGCCTGAAGTGGTACCAGGACAACATCGTCAAGAAGGTCGGCGCCGACAAGCTCGCGGCCTTCAAGGGCGGCGAGGGCCAGTACCTCTCGGCGCAGGACCCGTTCTACTCCGGCACGATGGCGATGCGCCTCGACGGCGAGTGGACGGCGGTCAGCGCCGCCACCGCCGCACCGGACCTCGACTGGGGCGTCACGGCGATCCCGACCGGGGTCCCCGGCGCAGAGGACTCGACGCTGGTCTCCTCGAGCACGCTGTTCATCCCGTCGAACTCGAAGCACAAGGAGGAGGCGGCCACCTTCCTCGCCTATCTGGTGAGCGAGAAGCCGATGACCGATTTCTCGCTGACGCTCGGCAACCTGCCGGCTCGCACCGCGCTGCTCGACAGCGACGCCTACAAGGACCTGAAGAACTTCTCGGTCTGGGCCGACGCGCTGAAGAGCCCGAACGCCGTGTCACTCGCGAGCGCGCCGTACTCGGCCGAGTACGCGACCGACCTCGCGGCCGCCTTCGACGACGTGGTCCGCGACGCGGCCACGCCGCAGGAGGCGCTCGAGGGGGTCGAGAAGCGGGTCTCGAGCTATGCCACTCGCTGACGCCTCCACCGAGACCCGGCGGAGCACGAGGCCGGCAGCGGACAGCGCTGCCGGCCCCGGCGCCCCGCCGGGGGGGGGCCCCCCCCCCCCCCCCCCCCCCCCCCCCCCCCCCCCCCCCCCCCCC
>NZ_JBPGXM010000151.1:0-8471 GCF_056755495.1 Leifsonia sp. KNZ12-8B | reverse complement strand
GCGGCGACGTCACTCGTCGCCGCCCGCTCGGTGTTGTCCATGGCCGTGATCATAACGCGGCCGGTCAGCGGTCTTCCTGGGCGCGGCCGGAGCGCTCGCCCGGCCGGTCGGCCTGGAGCTCACTCGCGGTTCCGCGGGAGACGGCGGGCACCGATCCGGTGGCCGGCGAGCCGACCAGCGCCTCGGCGACCTCGATCACGGTCTCCTCGGCTCCGCGCAGGCCGGACTTGGCGCCTGCACCGCCGATCCGCTCCTCCTCGGCCTGCTGGATGGCCGTCTTGGTGCCGAGCTTGATGTTCGGCAGGAAGGCGATGGCGATGATGGAGATGACCGCCAGCGGCACCGCGATCAGGAAGATGTCGGCGACGGCCTGGCCGTAGACCGACTCCACGATCGTGCGGATGCCGCCCGGGAGCTTGTTCACCTCGGGGATGGTGCCGGTCTGCAGCGACTGCAGGGCCTCCATGCCGCTCTTGCCGGCCTTGGTCGCCGCGGCGATCAGGTCGTCCTTGCGGTCGGTGAACAGGTCCTTGACCGTCGTGCCGAGCACGCTGCCCATGACGGACACGCCGATGGTGCCGCCGAGGCTGCGGAAGAACGCGACGTTGGAGCTGGCTGCGCCGAGCTGGCTGGCCGCCACCGTGTTCTGCACGATGAGGACGAGGTTCTGCATGACCATGCCGACACCGGCGCCGAGCACGAGCATGTACACGGACACCAGGAGGTAGTTCGTGTCGTACTCGATGGTGCTCATCAGGTACAGGCCGACGGTCAGCAGGATGGCGCCCACGACCATGAAGGCCTTGTACTTGCCGAACCGGCTGATCAGGTTGCCGACCACGGTCGACGAGATGAGCAGGCCGAAGATCATCGGGAGGGTCAGCAGGCCGGACTGCGTCGGGGTCGCCCCGCGCGCCACCTGCATGTACTGGCCGAGGAACACCGACGTGCCGAACATGGCGACGCCGACCGAGATGGAGGCGACGACCGCGAGCGTGAACGTGCGGTTCTTGAACATCCCGAGCGGGATGATCGGCTCCTTGACCACGAGCTCGGTGACGACGGTCGCGATGAGCAGCAGCACGGCGCCGCCGACCATCCACGCGGTGGTCCAGCTGGCCCACTCGAAGTCCTTGCCCGCGAGGGAGACCCAGATGAGCAGCAGGGAGACGCCGCCGGCGAGGAACACAGCGCCGAGGTAGTCGATGCGGACCTTGCGGTGCGGGCGCTTGGGCAGCTTGAGGGTGAACTGCAGCAGGAGGATGGCGATGATCGCGACCGGGACGCCGACGAAGAAGTTCCAGCGCCAGCCGACGGAGTCGGTGAGCAGACCGCCGATCAGCGGGCCGCCGACCGTGCCGACCGCCATGATGCCGCCGAAGAGGCCCATGTAGCGACCGCGGTCACGCGGGCTGATGATGTCGGCCATGATGATCTGGCTGAGGGCGGTCAGACCGCCGGCGCCGAGGCCCTGGATGACGCGGAAGCCGATGAGCCAGTTGGTGTCGCCCGAGAAGCCGGCGAGCGCCGAGCCGACGACGAAGAGGCCGAGGGCGAGCTGGATGAGCAGCTTGCGGTTGAACAGGTCGGCGAGCTTGCCCCAGATCGGGGTGGAGACGGTCGTCGCGAGCAGGGTCGACGTGACGACCCAGGTGTATGCGGTCTGGTCGCCGTGGAGTTCGGAGATGATCCGCGGCATCGAGGTCGACACGACCGTGCCCGCGAGGATCGAGACGAACATTCCGAGCAGCAGCCCGGAGAGGGATTCGAGGACCTGCCGGTGCGACATCGCCGGCGCTGCGGACCTCTCCTCCGTGGTGACGCTTGCTGACATGTGATTCCTTCACAAAGTGGTTGACTGTTGGCAACCATATATACTTAGGTGACCGAAGTCAACTAACAAACTGCATCAACGCAATATTTCCGACTATGAAAACTTCCTCCATCGCGGCCGCCGAGCTTGGACTCCGCGAGCGCAAGAAGGCGCAGACGCGTGCCGATCTGGAGCGGGCGGCCGTGGAGCTGGCCCTCGACCACGACGACATCGACCGCGTCACCGTCGACGACATCTGCGCCCGCGTGCCCGTCTCGCACCGCACCTTCTTCAACTACTTCGACAGCAAGGAGGACGCGCTCTTCGGCATCCGCCGCGCCTGGGGGGATCCGCAGCTGGTCGAGCGCGAGCTGGCCGAGGCCTACCGCGGCGACGTGGTGGAGAGCGTGATCCGCACGCTGTTCATCGCGCTGCCGAGCGAGACGCAGGACGCGGCGCTGCGCGAGGCGCGCCTCCTGCTCGCCTCGCGCCGGCCCGGTCTGGTCAACCGCAATCTGCACCGGCTCGGGGATCTGCGCGAGGGGCTCGTGGAGGCGGTCGCCGGCTTGATCGCGCGGGAGGCGCCTCCCGCGGCCGACGCGACGGTCGGGGTGGACGCACAGGCCGAGCTGGTCGTGGTGGCCTGCATGGGCGCCGTGCGCATCGCGGTGCGCGAGTGGGCGGCCGCCGGGGCGGACGGACCGATCGAGGGCGTCGCGGATCGCGCGATCGCGATCGCCCGCACGCTCGGCGGCTACGTCTGAGACGCGCCGCCCAGCACGACGGAGACGAGCCGCTCGGCGGCCGCCGCGTCGGTCTCGGTGCGGGCGAGGGCGCGCAGCACGACGGCGCCGACGAGCACGTCACCGAAGTCCTCGATCGCGACGCCGGCAGACAGCTGGCCGGCCTCCACACCGCGGCGGAGGCGAACGGCCAGCTCGGAGGTCGCGCCGAGGCTGTCGCGGATGCGGCGGCCGACGTCGGCGTTCTCGGCGGCGGCCGCGGCGAGTGAGCGGACCAGGTCGTCGCCGCCCGGGCGCTGCAGCAGTCCGAACACGTCGCGCAGCCACGTGGTGAGGTCGGCGCGGAGGTCGCCGGTGTCCGGCGGGAGGAGCGGCTCCGGCAGCAGCAGCCCCTCCAGCAGCGCGTCGGCGACCAGTTCGCCCTTGGAGTGCCACCAGCGGTAGATGGTCTGCTTGCCGACCCCGGCCTCCGCCGCGACGCCCTCGATCGTCAGGTGGTCGTAGCCGCGGGAGCCGAAGATGCGCGCGGTCGCCTGGAGGATCGCGACGCGTGCGGTCTCGCTGCGAACGCGTCCGCTCCGGCCGGTCATGCTCACATCTTACGTTCACCTTTCAATACGAGACGGTGCGTATCATCGAGACGCGGCCGGCTGCCGGGCGCGGAAGGGACTGTGATGGCCGAGCTGCTGTACCGCCTGGGGAAGGGTGCCGCGAAGCGCGCCTGGCTCGTGATCTGCGCCTGGATCGTGATCCTCGGCGTCGCGCTCGGCGGGTTCCTCATCGGCTTCACAGGCCTGACCTCGAGCTTCGACATCCCTGGCACCGCCTCCGGCGCGGTGACGGACGAGCTGGCGAAGAAGCTGCCGGACTTCAGCGGCGCATCGGGCACCGTGGTGTTCCGGACCACCGACGGCGAGCCCTTCACCCAGGAGCAGAAGGACGCGATCGCCGACGTCATCGACGGGACGGACGGCCTCCCCGACGTCTCGGGCGCGGTGAACCCCTTCACGACCGAGCAGCAGCGCGCCGACCAGGCGAAGCAGCTCGGCGACGGCACGGCCCAGCTGGAGGCCGGGCGGACGCAGCTCGATGCCGGCCAGACTCAGCTCGACGCGGGGACGCAGCAGCTCGCGGCAGCGCAGCAGCAGCTCGACACCGGCCGGCAGCAGGCGACGGCTGCCGGCCTCGCGACCACTCAGCTCGATGCCCAGCAGGCGCAGCTCGACGCGCAGAGGGCGCAGCTCGCGGCCCAGCAGAAGACGCTGGACGACGGACGCGCACAGCTCGACGCGAATGCCGAGAAGCTCCAGCGCGGCGAGAAGCTGCTCAGCCTCTCGTCGGGCATCCGGCTCGTTTCGGAGGACGGCGCCACGGCGCTCGCGAGCGTCTCGTTCGACAAGACGCGCCTCGAGCTCCCCGAGGAGTCGAAGCAGGCCGTCATCGAGCACGTCGAGTCGCACCCGATCGACGGGGTCCGCGCCGACTTCTCCACCGAGCTCGCGCAGGGCGTGCCGCAGATCCTCGGCGTCGGGGAGGCGGTCGGCGTCGTGATCGCCGCCGTCGTGCTCCTCGTGATGCTCGGATCGGTGATCGCCGCCGTGCTGCCGCTGGTCACGGCCATCCTGGGCGTCGCCATCTCGGCGGTCGGCACGCTCGCCTTCTCGGGGGTCGTGCAGATGGCCTCCGTGACACCCGTGCTCGGCGTGATGCTCGGCCTCGCGGTCGGCATCGACTACGCGCTCTTCATCATCAACCGGCACCGCAAGCAGCTGCTGCACGGCGCCGACGTGCGCGAGTCCATCGGACTCGCCACCGGCACCGCGGGCAACGCCGTGGTCTTCGCCGGCGCGACCGTGGTCATCGCGCTCGCCGCCCTCAACGTGACCGGCATCCCCTTCCTCGGGCTGATGGGCACGGTCGGCGCGATCAGCGTGGCGGTATCGGTGCTCATCGCGGTCACCCTCACGCCGGCGCTGCTGGGGCTCGTCGGCACGCGCATCCTCACCCGACGGGCCCGCGCACGCGCGCAGAAGCGGGAGGAGGCGCAGCAGCACCGCTCCGATCGCCGGCCGGTGAAGCCGATGCCGACCTGGCGCGCGATCGTCACCGCCGTCGCCGCCGTCGCCGCGCTCGTCGTCATCGCGCTGCCGACGCTGTCGATGCGCGTCGGACTGCCCGACGGCGCCTCCGAGCCGGCCGACTCCACGACCTACCGCGCGTACCACGCGATCGAGGACTCCTTCGGCGCCGGGTCGAACGGCACCCTCCTGGTCTCGGCGACGCTGCCGGCCGGGCTCGACGACGAGCAGGTGCAGCAGCGCCAGGTCGACATCGCGACCACCCTCGCCGACCAGGAGGACGTCGCGGCCGTCGCCCCGATCGCGGTGTCGGACGACAACCGGCTCGCGGCCTTCCAGGTGATCCCGAAGGAGGGGCCGAGCAGCGCCTCCACCGAGGATCTCGTGCGCGACCTCCGCGCACTCCCGCAGATCGACGACGGCATCACCCTCGGAGTCGCCGGTCAGGCGGCGAGCAACATCGACATCTCGGAGAAGATCGTCGGCATCCTCCCGCTGTACCTGGCGGTCGTGGTGGGGCTCTCGCTGATCATCATGATCGTGGTGTTCCGGTCGTTCGTCGTGCCGCTGATCGCGACGGGAGGCTTCGTGCTGTCGCTGTTCGCGACCTACGGCGCGCTCGTGGCCGTGTTCCAGTGGGGCTGGCTGGGCTGGCTGTTCGGCATCCACACCACCGGGCCGATCCTCAGCTTCCTGCCGGTGATCCTGGTCGGCATCCTGTTCGGGCTGGCGATGGACTACCAGCTGTTCCTCTCCACCGGGATGCGGGAGGCGTACGTGCACGGGTCCCCCGCGCGACTGGCCGTGATGCAGGGCTTCCGGGCCGGGCGCTCTGTCGTGATCGCGGCGGGCATCATCATGGTGTCGGTCTTCGGCGGCTTCATCTTCTCGGAGTCGAACATCATCCGCGGCTTCGGGTTCGGGCTCGCCCTCGGCGTGCTGCTCGACGCGTTCGTCGTGCGGCTGCTGCTGATGCCCGCGCTGATGCACCTCGTCGGCCGCGGCGCGTGGTGGCTCCCCCGCTGGCTCGACCGCATCCTCCCGAACGTCGATGTCGAAGGTGCGGCCCTGGAGCGGCAGCACCACCTCGACGGCACACCGGTCGGCGCTGCCGAGGAGGAGCCGGCGCGGGTGTAGCCCCGCCCTGGTCTGTTGCCACAGGCCCGACGGCGGCACCACAATGCCGCCATGAACGCGGCTCGCGCGATCCGCACACCCGATCAGCGGTTGCGCATCTTCGTCAGCTCGACCCTCAAGGAACTCGCACCCGAACGCCGGGCGGCGCGCGCCGCGATCGAGCGACTGCACCTCGCCCCGGTCATGTTCGAGCTCGGCGCCCGGCCGCATCCTCCGCGTGAGCTGTACCGCGCGTACCTGGAGCAGAGCGACGTCTTCGTCGGGCTGTACTGGGAGCGCTACGGCTGGGTCGCACCGGACGAGACGGTGTCCGGGCTGGAGGACGAGTACGACCTGTGCCCACCCGACCTCCCTCGCCTGCTCTACATCAAGGACCCGGCCGAGAACCGCGAGCCGCGGCTGCGCACGCTCCTCGACCGCATCCGCGATGACGACCGGGCGTCCTTCAAGTACTTCGAGTCGGCGCGGGAGCTCGGGGCGCTGCTGGAGGCGGACCTCGCCACGCTGCTCGCCGAGCGGTTCGACCTCGGGCGGATCGGACGCGAGCCGGCCGAGCACCCGGCCGAGGAGCGACGGCCAGAGCCCGAGCAGGCGGGCGCGCCCTCCCTCCCCCGCCCGCTGCCGCGTCCGCTCACCGACCTGGTGGGCCGCGACCGCGAGCTCGGGAGGCTGCAGCGGCTGATCGAGGACGGCGCCCGGCTGGTGACCGTCACCGGCCCGGGCGGCATCGGCAAGAGCCGGCTCGCGATCGCGACGGGCGCGGCGCTCGCGGAGCGCTTCCCGGACGGCGTCGCCTTCGTCGGCCTGTCTGGCGTCCACGACCCGGCGGCCGTGCCCGGCACGATCGCGCAGGCGATCGGCGTCCGCGACACCGGCGAGGCGCCGATCGCGGCGAAGCTGGTAGCGGCGCTGCGCGGCCGGCGGATGCTGCTCCTGCTCGACAACTTCGAGCAGGTGCTGGAGGGCGCACCCGAGCTGGTGGCGCTGCTCGCAGAGGCGCCCGGCGTCTCGGCGATCGTCACGAGCCGCTCTCTGCTGCGGGTCGGGGGCGAGCGCAGCTTCGAGCTGGGCCCGCTGCCCTCCGACCAGGCGGTCGCCCTGTTCGTGGAGCGCGCGCACGCCGTGAAGCCGGACTTCGAGATCACCGCGGACAACGCCGCCGCCGTCGACCGCATCGTCGCCGCCCTCGACGGCGTGCCGCTCGCCCTGGAGCTCGCCGCCGCCCGCATGCGCGTGCTCACGGCGACCGAGCTGTCGGAGCGGCTCGACCGGCGGCTGCCGCTGCTCGTGGGCGGCTCGCGCGACCTCCCGCAGCGCCAGCAGACCCTGCGCAGCACGATCGAGTGGAGCACGCAGCTGCTCGCCGAGCCGGAGCGGCGGCTGCTCGCCCGCCTCGGCGTCTTCGAGGGCGGGTTCACGCTCGACGCCGCCGAGCACGTGGTGAGCGGGGGCGACGAGGCCGGCACGATCGACGCAGCCGGCACGATCGACGGGCTCGACACCCTCGGCGGGCTCGACGCGCTCGTGGACAGCAGCCTCCTGAGCCAGCGCGCGACCAGCGACCGGCCGCGGTTCCGGATGCTGGCGACCGTGCGCGAGTACGCGCTCGAACGCCTGGCCGAGGAGGGCGGGCTCGATCGCGCCCGCGACCTCCACGCCGAGTACTACGTCGATCTGGCCGCCAGGGCCGCCCGGGAGCTGGAGGGACCCCGGCAGGCCGAGTGGGTGCGGCGGCTCGCCGAGGACGACGGCAACCTGCGGGCCGCCGAGCGGCGCCTGCTCGACCGGCGCGACGGGGCGGCGATCGCACGGCTCGCCTGGTCGCTCTACCTGTACCGGTGGATCGCCGGGCGGCTCGGCGAGGTCAAGGCGCTCATGGAGCAGCTGCTCGCCACCGCGGAGGCGGGGACCGACGGCGACGGGCTGGACGACCTCACCCGGGCGACGGCCCTCTACTTCACCCACGCCATCGGCTTCTGGCAGGACCCGGACGGTTCTGTCGCCGTCGGGCTGGCGGAGAGCGCCCGCCTCTTCCACGACGCGGGCGAGCGGCGCGGAGAGGCGCTGGCTCTGATCTCGCTGGCGCTCGCGCTGCTCGCCGCTCCGCAGCCCGACATCCCCGCCGCAGACGCGGCGATGGCGACCAGCCGGAGCCTGTTCCACACGGCGGCGGACGGCTGGGGGGAGGCCATGGCGATGGTGGTCCTCGGACGCGTCGCCCTGCTGCGGCAGCAGGTGCCCGACGCGCTGCGGGCGTTCGAGGAGTCGCTCGCCCTGGCGCGGCAGCACGGCGACGAGCTCGGCGTGAGCATCGCGCAGCACCACCGCGGCTGGGCCCGGCTGCTGCTCGGCGACATCACAGGCGCCTCCGCCGACTTCGCGGCCTGCCTGGACCTGTCGCAGCGGCTGGGCCACACCGACGGGGTCGCATATGCCCTGGAGGGCATGGTCGCCGTCGCGGCGGTCAGCGGCGACGCGACGAGAGCCGGACGGCTGCTCGGCGCCTCCCGCGCACTGCGCGATCGGACCGGGCTGCACAACGCTGCGGCGTTCTCGTTCCACCAGTTCTACGTCGACCGGCTCGCGGAGCAGGGCGAGGGCGGGGCGCGGGGGGCGGGGGCCCCCCCGGGGGGGGGGGGGGGGGGGGGGGGGGGGGGGGGGGGGGGGGGGGGGGGGGGGGGGGGGGGGGGGGGGGGGGGG
>NZ_JBPGXM010000150.1:0-8589 GCF_056755495.1 Leifsonia sp. KNZ12-8B | reverse complement strand
GGTCAGAGGAGGGGGAGGCGGCCGACGAGCTTGTCGATGCGGTTGCGGGGGCCGACGAGGCCGACCGCGTAGTACGGCAGGTCGGCGGCCGGGGTCGCGGCGACCTCCTCCCGGTACTCGTCGTAGACGCGGGTGAGCTGGGCCGCCGCCGGCATGTCGGCGACGAACACCGTCTCGCTCGCCGCCGCCTTCGCGTGGAGGGCCGACAGCTGCTCCGCGCTCCCCTTCAGGATGCTGCACCCCGCCCACGGCAGACCGGGGTGCGCGTGCCCGCCGGCGTCGGTCGCCTCCGGACCGAGCAGTCCCGCGACGTGCGGCGACGTGGCGGCCGCAACGCAGGCGGCGGCGTTCGCCGCGATACCGGCCGGGAGGGACTCGTCCACGACGATCACCCACTTGAGCCGGGCGGAGCGGGTCGGGGCGCCGGTGTCCACCTCGTGCGGAGCGAAGCCGACGAGTGCGTTCATGAATGACCTTTCGGGTGTGCGGTTGGATGGTCAGGAGGCTACAGAAGCAACGGTCGCTGCGCTTGCACGCCGAACATCGTTCGGCAGGGGGCTACGCTGGGCGCTCATGGACGAACTTGATCGGGCGATCCTGCGCGAACTCCAGTCGGATGCGCGGCGCAGCAATCGCGACGTCGCCGCGGCGGTGGGCGTCTCTCCGAGCACCGCGCTGGAGCGCACGCGGGCGCTCCGGCAGCGCGGGGTCATCCGCGGTGCGACGCTCGACGTCGACCTCGCGAGCCTGGGTCGCGGGGTCCAGGCCCTCATCGCGGTCCGCATCCGGCCTCCGGCGCGCCCGGTGATCGAGGGCTTCCGCGACTGG
Organism: Leifsonia sp. KNZ12-8B; assembly: GCF_056755495.1. NCBI lineage: Bacteria > Bacillati > Actinomycetota > Actinomycetes > Micrococcales > Microbacteriaceae > Leifsonia > Leifsonia sp. KNZ12-8B. The sequence continues at coordinate 7,761 of NZ_JBPGXM010000150.1, read as the reverse complement.
GTGGCGGCGCTGCCGGAGACGCTCGGCGTGTTCGTGACCAGCGGGAACGAGGACTTCATCATCCACGTGGCCGTCGCCGACAACGAGGGGCTGTACGCCTTCGTCATCGACCGGCTCACGCAGCGGCGCGAGGTCGCGGACGTCCGCACCTCTGTCGTGTACGAGCACCTGCGGACGACGCGCGTGGAGCCGCTGGGCTGACGACCGGCGCTGGCCGTGGGGCGGCGCGGTCACTAGCCTGTCGCTCAGGCCGCGCCGCCGGGCCGGCCGGAGGAGGGACATCATGGACGATCTGCACGGATCGGCGCAGCAACGCCTCACCCGGCTCGATGAGGCCGTGGCCACGGGCGCTGCGACGCCCGAGTGGCTGGAGCGTCAGCTCCGCTCCGCCCTGGAGGAGCTCGCACAGGTGGAGCCGGTGGCCGACGCCGAGCAGGACCGCCGCGAGGACTACTAGGCGCCGCTCACACGGTGACGCGGCTCATACGGTGACGCCGCTCACACCGTGACGCCGCTCACACGGTGACGCCGTGGCGGAGCGGCGCCGGGTTCAGCCGGACCCACACCAGGCTGACCAGCGCGCCCGTGAAGTCGACGGCGACCGCCGCGACGGGGGTGCCTGAGCGCACGACCATGAGCCCGGGACGGCTGTTGACCGCCCGCTCCTGGACGACCACGCCCGGACCGGCCGCCAGGCCGTGCGCCAGCAGGAGGGCCGCGTCGTCGGGTCCGTGCACGACCCGCACCTGCCCGCCGCCGGTGTCGCCGCGCTCACCGGAGTCGCCGCGGTCGACGACGACCGCGACCCCCGGATGCAGCAGCGACCGCAGCCGCGGCAGATCGCCGGTCGCCCCCGCCTCGCCCAGTCCGTGCACGGTCGCGTGCCGCCGGCTGTCACGCATGGTCGCCTCCACACTCTCTCCGCCCGCGGCCGGTGGCCGCTCACCATACAAGACCGCGCAGCCCGGCCGGATGTGACGCCGGGCCCGCCGCGGTCCGACCGGCCCACCGGGGCCCGCCCGGGCCCACCGCACCTTCCCGGATGCTGCGCTTCCGCTGTGCACACCCTCGCGCGCCTCCCGCAACCGGGAACCGCGGCCTACCCTGGGAGCACCGATCGACCCGAGGGTGAGGAGCGGTCATGGATCAGCACACGGACGAGGGACTGCGGCCTCCGGACCCCGTCCCCGAGCTGTCGGACGACCAGGCGGTCAGCATGGTGCGGGTGTCCGCGCAGCGGGCGGCCGAGCTGGAGCAGCAGGCGCGGGAGTTCATCGCCGAGCTGGCGGCCGCCGACCCGGACAGCGAGGCGTTCCGCCGCAAGATCAACGGCTTCTCGCTGTTCGGCGACAAGGAGATGCGGGAGTCGGGGGACGCCTCCCGGGCACTGCTGAACCGGCCGGGGGCCTCGCTCGCCGCCGCGCGCGGCAAGTCGGTGCGCACGGACCCGCAGTACGGCGTCCTGCGGACGCTGCAGGACCTCCGCTCGACCGTCAGCGACTTCGACCCGCATCACCTGACGGGCCGCAACCGGATGCTCGCGCGGGTCCCGGGCGGGCGCAGGCTGCGCCAGTACGTGCAGCGCTTCGAGTCGGCGCAGAAGCAGCTGGACGCGATCGTCGACTCCCTCGACCACGGCCAGGAGTCGCTGCGCCGCGACAACGTCGACATCGAGCAGGAGCGCGCCGCCCTCTGGAAGACGACCGAGCGCCTCAACGAGTACGTCGTGCTCGCGACCGCCCTCGACAACGCCACCGTGGAGGCCGCCGACGAGCTGCGCCGCACGGACCCCGAGCGCGCGGCCCGGCTCGAGAGCGAGGCGCTCTTCCCGATCCGCCAGCGCCGCCAGGACCTCACGACGCAGATCGCGGTGTCGGTGCAGGCCTACCTGGCGCTCGACGTGATCAAGAAGAACAACGTCGAGCTGATCAAGGGCGTGGAGCGTGCCAAGACGACCACGGTCTCGGCCCTGCGCACCGCGGTGGTGGTGGCGCAGGCCCTGGAGAACCAGCGCCTGGTCATCGACCAGCTGGGCGCCCTCCACCAGAGCACGAACTCCCTCATCGGGCGCACGGGCGAGACGCTGCGCGTGCAGACCGACCAGATCCAGAAGGAGCAGACGTCGGCGGCGGTCGACGTGGAGGTGCTGCAGAGCGCCTTCGACAACGTCTTCGCCACGATGGACAGCATCGAGACCTACCGCGGGGAGGCCATCGCCAGCATGGCGAAGACGGTCGACGCCCTGGAGCACCAGGTGACGCGGTCGCGGACCTACCTGGCGCGGACGCGGCCGGAGGGGACGCGGTAGCCGCATCCCCTCCTCCGCCGGTTCGCCCGGCCGGATTCAGCTGCCGGAGGACGACCCGGCCGGACCGCCGTGGCCGCCGCCCGCGCCTCCCCCGCCGAAGCCCTCATCCAGGGCCTCCCCGGCCGTGACCGTCGCGATCGTGCTGCCGTCGACGACCAGCGTGTAGGTCGCGCCCGCGGTGATCGCGTCGTCGGACACGACGATGGCCGTGAAGGCCTTCGTCGGCGTGGCGGTCGCGACCGTCTTCCCGTTCGCGTCGACCACGCTGATCGTGGCGCCCGCCTGCTGCGCGTCGAAGGTCGCGGCCACGAACGACTGCGACGAGTCGGCGTCGGGCGAGACGGCCATCCCACCGGAGTCGGCGGCGGACAGCGTGCCTCCCGAGACCGTGAAGGTCCCGTTGACGTCGAGCGCGCCGTTGCCGGAGCGGGAGGGGCCGTTCACCGTCAGCGTCCCTCCGGTCATGGTGGCGGTGCCGTTGGAGTCGAAGCCGTCACCCTCCGCGTCGACCGTCGTGGTGCCGCCGCTGATGGTGATGGAGGCGTCCTCGACGGTCATGCCGCCGCCTCCGCCGCCGCCCGGCTGGCCGGCGCCCTGTTGCGCGCCGCCCGCGCCGCCGCTGGAGCCGCTGGAATCGCTGGACGCGCTCCCGGCGGAGGCGTTCAGCCCGTCGTCGGACGACGTGACGTCGACCGACCCGCCGGCGATCTCGATATCGGCGCTCTCGACGCCCTCGTTCGACCGTGCGATGGTCACGTCGGCGCCGTCGAGCAGGAGGGCGTTGTCGGCGTGGATGCCGTCGTCGCCGCTCGAGAGCGTGAACGTCCCTCCCGCCAGCCGCAGGGCGCCGTCGGTGTGCAGCGCGTCGTCGGCCGCCGTCACGTCGACCGTGCCGCCCTCCACGACGAGGAAGTCGCCCGCCTTCAGCCCCTTGGCCGAGGCGTCGTCGGCGACCGTTGCCTCCGCACCGCCGCCGGACGAGACCGTGAGATCGCCGCCCGCCACCAGGAGGTCGGTCTGCGCCGAGACGCCGTCGCCGCCCGCGGTGAGGTCGAGCGTGCCGCCCTTGACGTACACGTAGCCGCGGTCGGCGTCCTCCTCGTCGTCGGAGGTGAGGGCGTCGCCCTTCGCGTCGACCGTGATCGTCCCGCCGAGGACCACGAGGTAGTCCTTGCCGCGGATCCCGTCGTCGGCGGCCGTGACCGTCAGCGTCCCCGAGTCGATGACGAGCCCGTCCTTGCTGGTGATGCCGTCATCGCCGTTGCCGGACACCGTGAGCGAGCCGTCGCCGGTGATGCGCAGGTCGGCCGCGCTGTACAGGGCCGCGTTCACGTCCGCATCGTCGGCGTACGCGTCCGCGTCCGAGAGGGTGGAATCGCCGACGAGGTCGACGACCACCGACTTCGCGCCGGTGACGGCGATCGCCGCGGTCGAGTCGGAGGAGATGGCGGCGTCGTCCAGGATGAGCGTGACCGCGTCCTCCTCCCCCGCCGCCACGACGACGTTGCCCGAGAGGGTCCCGGTCAGCCGGTAGGTGCCGGCCGCGGTGATGGTGACCGTGCCGCCGGAGACCTTCGCGCCGTCGCCCGAGATGGTGGCGCCGGAGCCGCTGAGCGCGATGGTCGTGTCCGCATCGCCGACGGTGGCCGCCGGGGCGTCGGTGGACCAGTCCTGGTCGTCGGCCAGCACCTGGGCGATGGTGACGGAGGCGTCGGTCGCGGTGGTGCTGGACGCGGCGGAGACCTGCGCGGTCGTCCCGCTCGTGCCTCCCGCGACGCTGCATCCGGTGAGGATGCCGACCGTGATGACCAGGGGCAGCGCCGCCGCGGCGAGCGCGCCCTTCTTCGTCGCCCTGGTCTTCGTGAGCCTGGTCTTCGCGGCCTCGGTCTTCGCGGTCTCCGTCTTCGCGGCCTCGGTGGGCCTCCTGCTGTTCACGATGCACTCCTCGTCGCTCGGATGATGGTCGGGTCGGTCTCGGGCTGGAACCGGGTGCGCAGGAGCCGGGACCACTTGTTGGCCGGGAGGCCGGGGATGAGCGCCGCCATCCCCGTGGCGTACTTGGAGAGGGAGACGGGCCGGTGGCCTGCGCGCCACAGCAGCCGGTCGACGGCGGACGGGGAGGAGCCGGACTTCGTCTCCACGATCGCCGCCGCGGGCAGCCGGAGGGCGTCGCCGGTCACGAGCTCCCACTCCAGGTCGACGTCGATCGTCGCGCGGCCCGCCGCCCCCGGCAGGAGCAGGGTCGCCCGCCGGTACCGGGTGGTCATGAGCGGCGCCAAGTCGTCCGAGCGGATGCCGAGCTCGGCGAGCTGCTCGTCCGTGTACGCCCGCCCCGGCCCGTCGAGCTCGCCGCGTTGCGCGAACGGATGCTCCAGCCGCTCCTTGACGGTGGTCGACCGCGCGCCCTTGAGCTTGACCTCCAGGAAGCTCTGCGCGCTGTCGAGGTAGCTGCGGGTGCGGACCTTGAACCGGCGGCGCCGGCGACGCGCGGCGGCGAGATAGCTCTCCAGCGCCGGGGTGTCGAAGTAGACGGACTCGTAGCGGAAGGCGCGGACGCCATCGGTCTCGAGCATCCGGGTGCCGGGCTCCAGCCCGCGGAGCACATCGTCCAGCTCGTCGCGCCGCAGCAGGTACTTGCGGTCCACCCGGGTCTGGAACGCCGCGGTGGCGACCAGCTCCTCCAGGTCGACGGCGGGCAGCCGGTCGAGCACGGCGGTCACGGGTGCACCTCGGCGGCCCGGGCGGGCTCGGGGCGGGTGGAGGCGGAGGCCGGTCCGCGGGCGTCCAGCTGGTACCGCACGTCCACCGTCGTGGTGTCGTCGACGAGGTCGAGCGCGAGCACGGTGGCCTTGTGGACGCGGGCGCCGAGCAGCCCCTCCAGGTGGGCGATGAGGGCCGCCTCGTCCGGGATGGCCCGGTCGACCACGATCGTCTGCTGGCGGTAGCGGCGGTACAGCCGCGGGTTGTCGCCGAGGAAGACGGCGACGAGCATCAGGCAGATCAGGCCGATGCCGACGGGCTCGACGGTGGTCGACATCCCGGCGAAGAGGCCAAGAGCCAGCGCGGCGAAGTAGTACGCGAGCTCGTGCTGCGCGATCTCGGAGGAGCGCAGCCGGATGATGCTGAGGACGCCGAACAGGCCGAGGCCCAGGCCGGCGCTGACGGCGATGGAGCCGAGCACCTCGCTCACGGCGAGGACGCCGACATTGACGATGAGGAAGGCGACGACGAGGTCGCGGCGCCGGTGACGCGGGAAGTACATCCCGAACGTCAGGATCGAGATCGCCGCGAGGTCGATGGCGATGAGGATGAGCTGGTCCATCCGGGTCTCCTTGTGGTGGAAGCGGGTCTGGGTGAACGGCGGTCGAACGCCGTGGGAACAGTCAACGGATCCGGGCTATGCGGCTCCTATGCGGTCGCTTTGCCGCTCCGGCGAGTTCGCTGGAGCGACCGGGACCTCGCGCGCGACGCCCGCCGGCACGCGCCGGAAGACGACGCGGCGCTGCACGACGAAGCTCGCGAGATACAGCGCGACGTCGGTCCCGACCTTGGCCGCGAGCAGCGGGACGCCCAGCGCCACCAGCCCGGCGATCGCGGCGTAACCGGCCACGAGGAGGGCGGCGGCGAGCGCGAGGTAGCCCACGACCGAGCGCCGCACGCTCGTCGTCGCGCGGAACACCATCCGCCGGTTGAGGGCGTAGTTCGCCGCGCCGCTGAGCACGCGGGCACCGACCACGGCGAGCGCGAGCGACCCGGTGAGGGCCGCGAGCAGCTGCATGACGACGAGGTCGAGGAGGAACGAGCCGAACGACACGGCGCCGAAGCGCGCGAGCGGTGCGGCGACGCTCAGCGAGTCGCGCACCGGGCGGAAGTGGGAGGACGCGTTCTGCTCCAGGTACACGGTCGCGATGTCCACCTCCACGATCACGGCGCCCTGGCCGCAGAGCTCCAGCAGCATCCGCTGCTCGTAGTCGAACCTCTCCCCGCGGATGCGGCCGAGCCGCGGCAGCAGCCTGGCCGGCATCCCGCGCAGCCCGGTCTGCGTGTCGCGCAGCGACCGGCCGCTCGCGAGCGCGAAGACGCGCCGCGCGACGGCGTTGCCGACCCGGCTGCGCGGCGGGACTTCGCCGACGAACAGGCGCGATCCGAGCACGAGGTCGGCATCCCCTCGCTCGACGCGGTCCGCGACCCGGAGGATGTCCTCGACCGTGTGCTGCCCGTCGCTGTCGGCGGTGATCACGTCCTCGCCCGGATGGTGGCGGGCGGCGTGCGCGAAGGCCGCCTTGAGCGCATGGCCCTTGCCTCGGTTGACCGGGTGGGCGAGCACCTCCGCGCCCTCCGCCCCGGCCGCGTCGAACACCGGGCGGTACCGGGGACCGCTGCCGTCGTCGGCGACGAGGACCGCCGCGTGTGGCGCCCGCTCGCGCAACTCGCGGACGAGGGCGACGAGGCGCCCGTCCGGCTCGTAGGCCGGGATGACGATGAGCATGTCGTCACCGCGCGATGTAGAGGATGTCGGAGGTGCCGCGCTCGCCGCCGTTGGACGGCTGGTTCACGACCTCCCCGTCGAAGTACATCGTCGACGACCCGCCGCCGTCGAGGTTGTACGCGGTCGTCGCGCCGAGGCTCTCCATGATGCCGGCGAGGCCGGTCAGCGTGACGCCCTTGCTGTAGCCGGTGTCGCGCCCGTCGACGACCACGAACACCAGGTGGTTGTCGTCGATCACGCCGACGGCCGTGCGCGGCTGGTCGCCCTGGATCGAGTGGTTGCCGAAGTTGGTGTCGACCTCGGTGCTCTCGATGCCGTCGACCGTCCGGCCGTTCTCCACGATGGCAGGCCCGAAGGAGATCGTGTTCCAGACGCCCGCGTCGACCAGCTGCTGCGCCGTCGTCTGGGTCTCGTCGTAGACCTCGACATGCCCGTCGGCGTAGAAGGCGAGTCCCTCCCTGGCGCCGTCGTCGCGGTAGATCACGCCGTTGCGGATCTCGATGCCGCTGTCGCGGAATCCGTAGTAGTCGCCGTTGATCGCGAAGACGGCGTCGTTGGCCTCCGCCATCTCGCTGGTGGTCTGGGTGATGTTCTCGCCGAAGGTGTCGTCGGCGAAGGCCGACTTCAACACCGTCGCGTCGGAGAGCGTGACGTCGGCGACGTAGTAGGTGACGGTGTCGGCGCCAGAGCCGGTGGTGACCTTCTTCACCGTCACGTCCGCCGCGTCGGAGCTGTAGCTGGAGCCGGTCACCTCCGCATCGCTGGTGTCGTACTGCGTCGCCGTCGTGGTGCCGCTCTGCGAGCTCGCGGCCGTGACCTCCACGTGCGGGATCACGAACCGGTCGAGCGCCCACAGCGCCGGCGCCGTGATGCCGACGGCCAGGAGGGCAGAGGCGACGATCAGGGCGAGCCGGCGCCGGCGCGGGCGGGGCTTCTGCCGAGGGGGCTGCTGAATCTGCGGGGG
>NZ_JBPGXM010000149.1:0-8662 GCF_056755495.1 Leifsonia sp. KNZ12-8B | reverse complement strand
GGCGAGCACGGTGTGCCGGGCGTCGCCCGGCGCCGTGAGCGGGTGGTCCGAGCGGAAGTGCGCGCCGCGGGACTCCTCGCGGGCGAGCGCCGCGGCGACCACGAGGCGCGCGAGCTGGAGGAGGTTGGCGTCCTCCCCGGGCGCAGGCATGGTCGTCGCGACGAGCTCGGCGGCGGCAGTGCGCAGGCCGGCGCCCGAGCGGTGGACGCCCGCGGCCTCCCACATCACGGCCCCCAGCCGGACGCGATCGAAGGGGAGCGACGGCGCGGAAGGAGCCGTGCCGACGGCTGCGCGCCGGGCGGCCGTGACCCACGCGGGAGCCTCCGGCCACTCCTCGCCGAGCGCGGCCACCGCCCGGTGACCGAAGACGAGCCCCTCCAGCAGCGAGTTCGAGGCGAGCCGGTTCGCGCCGTGCACGCCGGTGCAGGCGACCTCCCCCACGGCGAAGAGCCCGGGGAGGGTGGTGCGGCCGCTCGTGTCGGTCGCGACACCGCCCATCGCGTAGTGCGCGGCCGGGGTCACCGGAACAGGCTCCGTCGCCCAGTCGAGCCCCGCCGCGCGGCTCGCGGCGTCGATGGTCGGGAACCGCCCGGCCAGGAAGTCCCGCCCGAGCGCGGTCGCGTCCAGGACGACCGGGAGACCGTCCTGCGCCGCCATCTCGACCGCGATCCCGCGGGCGACCACGTCGCGCGGCGCGAGCTCGGCGTCGGGATGCACGTCGAGCATGAAGCGCTCGCCTCGGGCGTTCCGCAGTACCGCGCCCTCTCCGCGGACCGCCTCCGACACCAGGAACGATCCGGGCAGGGCCAGCGCGGTCGGGTGGAACTGCGTGAACTCGAGGTCGGCCAGGGCCGCGCCCGCCCGCCACGCGGCGGCGATGCCGTCGCCGGTCGCGACCTCGGGGTTGGTCGTGCGGGACCACAGCCGGCCGAAGCCTCCCGTCGCCAGGATCACGGCGTCGGCGTCGAGGGAGGTGGTGCTGCCGTCCGCGAGCCGCAGCGCCACTCCCGCGGCGGCGCCGTCGACGACGACCACGTCCAGCAGGAACGCGTGCTCGATCACGCGCACGCCCGAGGCGCGGACCGCGGCCACGAGCGCGCGTTCGATCTCGGCGCCCGTGGCGTCGCCGCCGGCGTGCAGGACGCGGGCGGCGGAGTGCGCCGCCTCCAGCCCGCGGGCGAGTCCGTCTCCGGACGTGTCGAACCGGGTGCCCAGCGCGAGCAGGTCCTGGATGCGGTCGGGGCCGTCGCCGCAGAGCGCCTCCACGGCCTCCCGCACGGTCAGCCCGGCGCCCGCGCGCTCCGTGTCCGCAGCGTGCGCCTCCGGGCTGTCGTCGGGGAAGACGGCCGCGGCGATGCCGCCCTGCGCATAACGCGTGTTGGCCTCGCTCAGCGCGGCCTTCGTGACGAGGGTCACGTCGTGCGCGACCCCGCCGCCCGCCTGCGCCGCCTCCAGGGCGGCGGTCAGCCCGGCGACCCCGCTGCCGACGACGACCACGCGGCTCATGTCAGGCCGCCATCGTCGTGTCGGGCCGGGCCGCGAGCATCCGCTCGAGCGCGATCCGGGCGGGGGCTGCGACCGACTCGGGCACCGCGACCTGGTTGAGCACCTCGCCGCGCACCAGGCCCTCCAGGACCCAGGCGAGGTAGCCCGGGTGGATGCGGTACATGGTCGAGCAGGGGCACACCACGGAGTCGAGGCAGAAGATCGTGTGCTGCGGGAACTGCGCCGCGAGCCGCTGCACCAGGTTGATCTCGGTGCCGATGGCGAAGGTCGACCCGGCGGCCGCCGCCTGGATCGCCTTGACGATGTAGTCGGTCGAGCCGTACTCGTCGGCCGCGTCGACGACCTCCATCGGGCACTCCGGGTGGACGATCACGCGCACGCCGGGGAACTCCGCCCTCGCGTGCTCGATCTGGCCGACCGTGAAGCGCTTGTGCACCGAGCAGAAGCCGTGCCAGAGGATCACGCGCGCGTCCTGGAGCGTGTCGACGCTCGACCCGCCGAGCGGCTTGCGCGGGTTCCAGAGCGGCATCGCCTCCACCGGGACGCCCATCGCCTTCGCGGTGTTGCGGCCGAGGTGCTGGTCCGGGAAGAAGAGGACGCGCTGGCCGCGCTCGAACGCCCACTCCAGCACGGTCGCGGCGTTCGAGGAGGTGCACACGATCCCGCCGTGCTCGCCGCAGAACGCCTTGAGCGCCGCCGACGAGTTCATGTACGTCACGGGGATGACCGGCACGCGGCCGTCGGCGTCGGGCTCGGTGCCGTACAGCTCCTCCAGCTGCTCCCAGCACTCCTGCACCGAGTCGAGGTCGGCCATGTCGGCCATCGAGCAGCCGGCGGCGAGGTTCGGGAGGATGACGCGCTGCTCCGGCCGCGACACGATGTCGGCCGTCTCGGCCATGAAGTGGACGCCGCAGAACACGATCGCCTCCGCCTCCGGCCGCGCCTTCGCCGCATTGGCGAGCTGGAAGGAGTCGCCGACGAAGTCCGCGTACTGCACGACCTCGTCGCGCTGGTAGAAGTGCCCCATCACCGCGACCCGGTCGCCGAGGGCCGCCTTGGCCGCGAGGATGCGCTCGCGCAGCTCGTCGGAGGACGCGGTGCGGTACTGCTCCGGAAGCTCGCCCTGGCGCGGCGCGTGCGCCGGGATCGGGTCGGCCATCGACGCCCCGGGACCGTACGAGGGCGGGGCGGCGTCGAACGTCCACGGCGCCTGCACGAGGTCTGGCGTGCAGGTGGCGCCGGGCGCGGCGCCGGTCTGGATGAGCCGGATGGTCGTGTCGACCGAAGCGGTGATGGTGCTCATTCTTCTCCTCCGAAGGGATGCTGCTGCCGCGGGAGCGGCCCCGCGTCGGCGAGGTCGATCGCGTCGTTGTAGCGGTAGAGCCGGGGCGGCCGGTGCGGCGTGCCGGTCAGGTACTCGTCGGTCGCGACGACGGCGCCGGAGGCCTCGATCGTGCGACGGAAGTTGGCCGGGTCGAGGGCGCGGCCGAGCACGGCCTCGTGCACCTCGCGCAGCTGGGCGAGGGTGAAGCGCTCGCCGAGGAAGGCGTGGGCGATGCGCGAGTACTCCATCTTGGTGCGCAGCCGCCAGAGCGCGTACTCGACGATCAGGTTGTGGTCGAAGGCGAGCTCCGGGAGGTGGTCGGCGGGGAACCAGGCGACGTTCTCGCCGACCTCGGCGCGCTCCGCCTCCTCGCCGCGCACCAGCGCCCAGTACACGATCGACACCACGCGCTCGGTGCCGGGGGAGCGGGAGGCGTCGCCGAAGGCGTACAGCTGCTCCAGGTAGCTGGGCGCGAGCCCGGTCGTCTCGTTGAGCGTGCGCCCCGCGGCGTAGCCGAGGTCCTCGCCGACGCGCAGCGGTCCGCCGGGGAGTGCCCACCGGCCCTGGAACGGCTCGCGGATGCGGCGCACCAGCGGCAGCCAGACCTGCGGCTGGCCGCCGGTCTCGTCGTCCTTGCGGAGGGCGAAGATCACGGTGGACACGGCGAGCAGCGCACTCGCGCGCTCGTGCTTCGTCGTCATGGCCGGTCCCTCCGGGGTTAGAGTCACACTGACTTTAACAACCGCCATCTTAGTGTCATTCCGACCTGAACGCCAACACCGGTGGATGCGGATATGCTGACTCCCAACAGCTCAACTGAACACAGGGCCATCGAGGTCGATGCGGGAGAGTCGCGAGGCGCAGGTCGTCGCGCGGCACCGAAGGAGCAATCCTCCCCGACAATCTCTCAGGTACGCGTACCGCATCGGACTGGCCACTCTGAAAAGCAGGGCAGCAGTCGTGCCCTCGCCCACGGTGAAAGCCGCACCCCGCGCAGCGGGAGGCGGTGAAACTCTCAGGCCGGATGACAGAGGGGGAGTTCTTCCCGGGGCCGCACGCCCCGCCGCCCCCGGCCGCACGGCCGGCGAATCGGAGAACTCATGACCTCGCAGCAGAGCAACGAGCGTAACGGCACCGAGCAGCACGGCACCGAGCAGCACGGCACCGAGCAGCACGGCACCGAGCCCCGCCTCTCCCCGCTCCACGACGCCCACGTCGCCGCCGGCGCCTCCTTCACGGACTTCGCCGGCTGGCAGATGCCGGTCCGCTACAGCGGCGACCTCGCCGAGCACCACGCGGTCCGCACGGCCGCCGGCCTCTTCGACCTCTCCCACATGGGCGAGATCGTCGTCCTCGGACCGGAGGCGGGGGAGGCGCTCGACTACGCGCTCGCCGGCCGCCTCTCGGCGCTGACGGTCGACCGTGCCAAGTACAGCCTCCTGCTGACCCGGTCCGGCGGCGTCATCGACGACCTCGTGGTGTACCGCACGGGGGCAGACCGCTACCTGGTCGTCGCGAACGCCTCCAACCGCGAGGTGGTCGCCGAGGAGCTGCGCGATCGCACCGCGCCCTTCGACGTCGAGGTCTTCGACGAGAGCGACGACGTCGCGCTGATCGCCGTCCAGGGCCCCGCGGCCCTGTCGATCCTGCTGGCGACGCCCGGCTTCGCCGCCGACGACGGCGCTCTCGACGGCGAGGACTTCGCGCAGCGCCTCACCGATCTCCGCTACTACCGCTGCCTGCCGGCCGAGTTCCAGACCCGGCCGGTCCTCATCGCCCGCACCGGCTACACCGGCGAGGACGGCTTCGAGCTCTACCTCGCGCCGGACGACGCCCGCGGCCTGTGGGACGCCCTGCTCGAGGCGGGCGCCGACCAGGGCCTCGTGCCCGCCGGCCTCGCCGCCCGCGACACGCTCCGCCTCGAGGCGGGGATGCCGCTCTACGGCCACGAGCTCGGCCGCGACACCCAGCCGGCGCAGGCGGGCCTCGGCCGGGTGGTCGATCTCGGCAAGGACACCGACTTCGTCGGCCGTGCCGCCGCCGAGGAGGGCCCCGACCCCGAGGCGCGCGTCCTCGTCGGGCTGATGGGCCAGGGCAAGCGCGCGGCCCGCGCCGGCTACCCGGTGCTCGCGGTCCTCGGCGGCGACGGAGGCGGCGACGACGCCGAGGTCGGCGTCGTGACCTCGGGCGTGCTCTCGCCGACGATCGGCGTCCCCATCGCGATGGCGTACGTCGCCCCCCGCTACGCCAGGCCGGGCACCGAGCTGCACGTCGACGTGCGCGGCTCGCGCCTGCCGTTCACGGTCACCGAGCTGCCGTTCTACCGCAGGAAGCCCGGCGCGACCTCCGGCCCGACCTCCGCATCCACCTCGACCTCCCCCTCCAGTGACCCCCGAAAGGACGGCTGACATGGCCGCAGAGCAGGACCTCCAGTACACCGCCGAGCACGAGTGGCTGCTCGTCGAGGGCGACGTCGCGACGGTGGGCATCACCGCGTACGCGGCCGACAAGCTCGGCGACGTGGTCTTCGTCGAGCTCCCTGACGCGGGGAGCGACGTGGCCGCGGGCCGTGTCGTCGGCGAGATCGAGTCGACCAAGTCGGTCGGCGAGCTGTTCGCGCCGGTCGACGGCACCGTCACCGAGGTCAACGACGCCGTCGTGGATGCTCCCGAGCTCGTCAACTCCGACCCGTTCGGCGACGGCTGGCTGATCAAGGTGCGCTTCTCGGCGCTCCCCGACGGCCTCCTGAGCTACGACCAGTACACCGCCGTCACCGGCGGAACCGACTGAAGGGTCAGCACCACCGCATGAGCGAGCTCTTCCAGACGCGTCACATCGGCACCGACGGCGACGCGCAGCGCAGCATGCTGTCCGCGCTCGGCTACGAATCGGTGGAGGCGCTGGTCTCCGCCGCCGTGCCCGACTCCATCCGGGCCGACGACTCCCGCGCCTCGGTGCTGCCGGCCCCGATCAGCGAGCGGGCCGCGCTGCGCGAGCTGCGTGCCATCGCCTCCCGCAACACCGTCAACCGGAGCCTGATCGGCCTCGGCTACTACGGCACGATCACCCCGGCGGTGATCAAGCGCAACGTGCTCGAGAACCCCGGCTGGTACACCGCGTACACCCCGTACCAGCCCGAGATCTCGCAGGGCCGGCTGGAGGCGCTGATCAACTTCCAGACGATGGTCGCCGACCTCGCAGGCCTCGACACCGCCAACGCCTCGATGCTCGACGAGGGCACCGCGGTGGTGGAGGGCATGCTGCTGGCGCGGCGTGCCTCCAAGGTGAAGAGCCCCCGCTTCGTGGTCGACGCCGACACCTTCCCGCAGACGCTCGCGCTGCTGCGCAACCGGGCGGACGCGGTCGGGATCGAGCTCGTCGTCCTCGACCTCGCCTCGACCGCGGCGGACGCGCCGGAGCTGTCCGACGCGTTCGGCGTGTTCGTGCAGTACCCCGGCGCCTCCGGCCGCGTGTGGGACCCGGAGCCCGTGCTGCGCGCCGCGAAGGCGGCGGGCGCGATCGTGGTCGCCGCCGCCGACCTCCTCGCCCTCACCCTGCTGCGCTCGCCGGGCGAGCTCGGCGCCGACGTGGCCGTCGGCACCACGCAGCGCTTCGGCGTGCCGATGGGCTTCGGCGGCCCGCACGCCGGGTACATGGCCGTGCGCGCCGGACTGGAGCGACAGCTCCCCGGCCGGCTCGTCGGGGTGTCGCAGGATGCCGCGGGCAAGCCCGCCTACCGGCTCACCCTGCAGACGCGCGAGCAGCACATCCGCCGCGAGAAGGCCACCTCCAACATCTGCACCGCCCAGGTGCTGCTCGCGGTCATGGCCGCCATGTACGGCGTCTACCACGGCCCCGCGGGGCTGCGCGCGATCGGCAACCACGTGCACCTCGCGACCGCGGCGGTCGCCGACCTGCTGCGCGCCTCGGGCGTCGAGGTCGTCTCGCGGTCGTTCTTCGACACCCTCCAGGTCGAGGTCGACGACGCCGCGGAGGTCGTGGCGCGCGCCCACGAGCGCGGCCTGCTGCTGCACGCGACCGACGCGGGACTCGTCTCGCTCAGCCTGGACGAGGAGTCCGCCGCCGACCTCCGCGACGGCTCGTTCCCGCTCCGCGACCTGGTGGAGGCCCTCGGCGGCACGGTCGACGGCGAGCCCGCACTGCGGTTCGGCTCCGAGACGTCCTTCGAGCCGGCGCTCGCCCGCACCTCCGCGTACCTGACCCACCCGGTGTTCAGCACGCACCATTCCGAGACGGCGATGATGCGCTACCTGCGCCTCCTGCAGGACCGCGACTACGCCCTCGACCGCGGCATGATCCCGCTCGGCTCGTGCACGATGAAGCTCAACGCGGCGACCGAGATGGAGGCGGTGACCTGGCCGGAGTTCGCGGCCCTCCACCCCTTCGCCCCGGCGGCGGACGTGGCGGGCAGCCTCGAGCTGATCGACCAGCTGGAGACCTGGCTCGCCGACGTCACCGGCTACGACACGGTCTCGCTGCAGCCCAACGCCGGCAGCCAGGGCGAGCTCGCCGGCCTCCTCGCGATCCGCGGCTACCACCGCTCGCGCGGCGACGACCAGCGCACCGTGTGCCTCATCCCGCAGAGCGCCCACGGCACGAACGCGGCCTCGGCCGTGCTCGCCGGCATGCGCGTCGTCGTGGTCGCGACGGACGAGCTCGGCAACGTCGACCTCGACGACCTCCGCGCCAAGATCGCGGAGAACGCCGACGTGCTCGCCGCCCTGATGATCACCTACCCGTCGACGCACGGCGTCTACGAGCACGAGGTCGTCCGGATCACGGCGGCCGTGCACGAGGCCGGCGGTCAGGTGTACGTCGACGGCGCCAACCTCAACGCGCTGCTCGGATACGCGCGGTTCGGCGACTTCGGCGGCGACGTCAGCCACCTCAACCTCCACAAGACGTTCTGCATCCCGCACGGCGGCGGCGGCCCCGGCGTGGGCCCGGTCGCCGCGAAGGCGCACCTCGCGCCGTTCCTGCCTGGGCACCCGATGGCGCAGGATGCGACGCATCCGGCCGCCGGCGGAGGCCGCGTCGAGCATGGCGGCGGACCGGTGTCCGCCGCGCCGTACGGCAGCCCGAGCATCCTCCCGATCAGCTGGGCCTACGTCCGGATGATGGGGGCGCAGGGGCTGCGCGACGCGACCGGCGCCGCGGTGCTCTCGGCGAACTACGTCGCCGCGAAGCTGCGCGAGCATTTCCCGGTGCTGTACGCGGGCGACAACGGCCTCGTCGCGCACGAGTGCATCCTCGACGTGCGCCCGCTCACCGAGCGCACCGGAGTGACCGTGGACGACGTGGCCAAGCGCCTCATCGACTTCGGCTTCCACGCCCCGACGATGTCGTTCCCGGTGGCCGGCACCCTCATGGTCGAGCCGACGGAGAGCGAGGACCTCGCGGAGCTCGACCGCTTCGTCACCGCGATGATCGCGATCAAGGCCGAGGCCGACGCGGTCGCCGCGGGGGAGTGGCCCGTCGACGACAACCCGCTGCGCGGCGCGCCGCACACCGCGGAGGCCGTGGTGGCCGCCGACTGGAGCCACCCGTACACCCGCGAGCAGGCCGTGTACCCCGTCCCCGGCCTCGTCCGCGGCAAGTACTGGCCGCCGGTGCGCCGCATCGACCAGGCCTACGGCGACCGCAACCTCTTCTGCGCCTGCCCCCCGCCCGAAGCCTTCGCCTGACCGCGCCCAGCCGCCCGGGGCGGGGGGGGGGGGGGCGGGGAAATGTGCGCGCGGGGCGCGGCGCGGGGGGGGGGGTGGGGGGGGGGGGGGGGGGGGGGGGGGGGGGGGGGGGGGGGGGGGGGGGGGG
>NZ_JBPGXM010000148.1:0-8691 GCF_056755495.1 Leifsonia sp. KNZ12-8B | reverse complement strand
CTCTGCGCACGGCGCTCGCGTGAGCGGAGCCGTGGGGGGGGCCCCCCCCCCCCCGCCGGGGCCGGGCCGCCCCCCCCGCGGGGTGGGCCTAGTTGGCCGCGTCGGCGGAACGGAAGGGGAAGCCGAGCTGCTTGAGCAGCGCGCGCCCCTCCTCGTCGTTCTTCGCGGTCGTGACGACCGTGATGTCCATGCCGCGGACGCGGTCGATGCGGTCCTGGTCGATCTCGTGGAACATCGACTGCTCCGTGAGGCCGAACGTGTAGTTGCCGTTGCCGTCGAACTGCTTGTCCGACAGTCCGCGGAAGTCGCGGATGCGGGGAAGCGCGAGCGAGAGCAGACGGTCGAGGAACTCCCACATCCGGTCGCCGCGCAGCGTGACGTGCGCACCGATCGGCTGCCCCTCGCGCAGCTTGAACTGCGCGATGGACTTGCGGGCCTTGGTGACCTGCGGCTTCTGGCCGGTGATGAGCGTGAGGTCGTTGACCGCGCCATCGATGACCTTGCCGTCACGGGCCGCCTCGCCGACACCCATGTTGACGACGATCTTCACGAGACCGGGCACCTGGTGCACGTTCGTGAAGCCGAAGTCGCTCTGGAGCTGCTGCGAGATCTCGGTCTTGTACTTCTGCTTCAGGCGCGGCTGGATTTTGCCAGCAGCGGTTGCAGTGTCGGTCATTACAGGTCCTTACCAGACTTCTTGGCGTAACGAACGCGGACCGTCTTGGTGACGCCGTCCTTCGTAACGGTCTCGGTGCGGAAGCCGACGCGGGTCGGCTTCTTGGTCTCGGGGTCGACCAGCGCCACGTTCGAGACGTGGATCGGGGCCTCGTGGGTCTCGATGCCGCCGGTCTTCGTGCCACGCTGCGTCTGGCCGACGCGCACGTGCTTGGTGACGAAGTTGACGCCCTCGACGATGACGCGGTTCTTCTCGGTCAGGACCTCGATGACACGACCCTGCTTGCCGCGGTCGCCGCCGCGGGCCTGGGTACGGCCCGAGATGACCTGGACGAGGTCGCCCTTCTTGATGTTCGCCATGGGTTACAGCACCTCCGGGGCGAGCGAGATGATCTTCATGAACTTCTTGTCGCGGAGCTCGCGGCCGACCGGTCCGAAGATGCGGGTGCCGCGGGGGTCACCGTCGTTCTTCAGGATGACAGCGGCGTTCTCGTCGAACTTGATGTACGAGCCGTCCGGGCGGCGGGTGTTCTTGCGAACACGGACGACGACCGCCTTGACGACGTCGCCCTTCTTCACGTTGCCGCCGGGGATCGCGTCCTTGACCGTGGCGACGATCACGTCGCCCAGGCCCGCGTAGCGACGGCTCGAGCCGCCGAGCACGCGGATGGCCAGGAGCTCCTTGGCGCCGGTGTTGTCGGCGACCTTGAGTCGGGATTCCTGCTGGATCACTTGGCCTTCTCCAGAATCTCAACCAGGCGCCACCGCTTGCTGGCGCTCAGGGGGCGGGTCTCGTTGATGAGAACCAGGTCGCCGATGCCGGCGGTGTTGTTCTCGTCGTGCGCCTTCACCTTGGAGGTGCGGCGGATGACCTTGCCGTACAGGGGGTGCTTCACGCGGTCCTCGACCTCGACGACGATGGTCTTGTCCATCTTGTCGCTGACGACGTAACCGCGACGGGCCTTGCGGTACCCGCGGACGATGGCCTCGTCGGCCGTCGACTCCGCGGCCGCGGCCTTGGTGGTCTCAGCCATTACTTGGCCTCCTCATTCTCGGTCGACTCGGCCTCGGCGGCCGGGGCCGCCTTCTTGGCACGGGTCTTCTTCTCAGCCTTCGGCTCGACCTCGGCCGGGGCCGGGGTCGCCCGGATCCCGAGCTCGCGCTCACGGATCACGGTGTAGATGCGAGCGATGTCCCGCTTCACGGCGCGCAGGCGGCCGTGGCTCTCGAGCTGACCGGTGGCCGACTGGAAGCGCAGGTTGAACAGCTCCTCCTTGGCCTTCTTCAGCTCGTCGACGAGACGCTCGTCTTCAAAGGTGTCGAGCTCGCTCGAGGCAAGCTCCTTGGAACCGATCGCCATTACGCGTCGCCCTCCTCGCGCTTGATGATGCGTGCCTTGAGGGGCAGCTTGTGGATTGCACGGGTCATTGCCTCACGAGCGAGTTCCTCGGAGACGCCGGAGACCTCGAAGAGGACCCGACCCGGCTTGACGTTCGCGACCCACCACTCCGGCGAGCCCTTACCGGAACCCATTCGGGTCTCGGCCGGCTTCTTCGTGAGCGGACGGTCCGGGTAGATGTTGATCCACACCTTGCCGCCGCGCTTGATGTGACGCGTCATGGCGATACGAGCGGACTCGATCTGACGGTTGGTCACGTAAGCGGGGGTCAGGGCCTGGATGCCGAACTCGCCGAAGGAGACCTTCGTGCCACCGGTCGCCTGGCCGCTACGGCCGGGGTGGTGCTGCTTGCGGTGCTTGACTCTGCGTGGGATCAACATGGTTATGCCTCAACTCCTGCTGCGGCCGGCGCGGTCTCGGCGGCGGGGGCGTTGCCCCGGCCACCACGACGCGGACGGTCGTTGCGCTCGCGCGACGGCTTCTGGTTGGCCTGCTCGCGAGCCAGTTCCTTGTTCGTGATGTCGCCCTTGTAGATCCACACCTTCACACCGATGCGACCGAAGGTCGTCTTGGCCTCGTAGAAGCCGTAGTCGATGTTGGCGCGGAGCGTGTGCAGCGGCACACGACCCTCGCGGTAGAACTCGGAGCGGCTCATCTCGGCGCCGCCGAGACGGCCCGACACCTGGATGCGGACACCCTTGGCGCCGGCGCGCTGCGCGCCCTGCAGGCCCTTGCGCATCGCGCGGCGGAAGGCCACGCGGGCGGAGAGCTGCTCGGCGATGCCCTGCGCGACGAGCTGGGCGTCGGCCTCGGGGTTCTTGACCTCGAGGATGTTCAGCTGGATCTGCTTGCCGGTGAGCTTCTCGAGGTCGGCGCGGATGCGCTCAGCCTCGGCGCCACGACGACCGATCACGATGCCCGGGCGGGCGGTGTGGATGTCGACGCGGACGCGGTCACGGGTGCGCTCGATCTCGATGCGCGAGACACCCGCGCGGTCGAGCGACGTCTGCAGCAGACGGCGGATCTTGACGTCCTCGGCGAGGTAGTCGCTGTAACGCTGACCCGGCTTGGTGCTGTCCGAGAACCAGCGCGACACGTGGTCGGTGGTGATGCCCAGACGGAAGCCGTACGGATTGACTTTCTGACCCATTACTTGCTCGCCTTCTTCGTGGCCGTGCCGGCCTCCACCTCGTCGGGCGTCGCGAGGACGACCGTGATGTGGCTCGTGCGCTTGTTGATGCGGAAGGCCCGGCCCTGCGCTCGCGGCTGGAACCGCTTGAGGGTGGTGCCCTCGTCCACGAAGGCGCGGCTCACGTACAGGTCCTGCTCGTCCAGGTAGGTGTTGGACTGGTCGGCCTTGACCCGCGCGTTCGCGATGGCCGAGGCGACCAGCTTGTAGACCGGCTCGCTCGCGCTCTGCGGCGAGAACTTCAGGATGGCCAGGGCCTCCTGGGCCTGCTTGCCGCGGATCAGGTTGACGACGCGGCGGGCCTTCATGGGGGTGACGCGGATGTGTCGCACGCGTGCGATCGACTCCACCATTTCTTCCTCCTCTTCGCCTCCGCGTTAGCGGCGGCGACCCTTCTTGTCGTCCTTCACGTGTCCACGGAAGGTGCGCGTCGGCGCGAACTCGCCGAGCTTGTGGCCGACCATGGTCTCGGTGACGAACACCGGGATGTGCTTGCGACCGTCGTGCACCGCGATGGTGTGGCCCAGCATGGCCGGGACGATCATCGAGCGGCGCGACCAGGTCTTGATCACGTTCTTGCTGTTGGCCTCGTTCGCGGCAACCACCTTGCGAAACAGGTGCTCGTCGACGAAGGGGCCCTTCTTGAGACTGCGTGGCATCTTCTCGAACTCCTACTTGCGCTTCTTGCCGGCGTTGCGGCGGCGAACGATGAGCTTGTCGCTCTCCTTGTTGGGGTGACGCGTGCGGCCTTCCTTCTGGCCCCACGGGCTGACCGGGTGACGGCCACCGGAGGTCTTGCCCTCACCACCACCGTGCGGGTGGTCGATCGGGTTCATCGCGACACCGCGGACGGTCGGGCGGACGCCCTTCCAGCGCATGCGGCCGGCCTTGCCCCAGTTGATGTTCGACTGCTCGGCGTTGCCGACCTCGCCGACGGTCGCGCGGCAGCGCGCGTCGACGTTGCGGACCTCGCCCGAGGGGAGGCGCAGCTGGGCGTAGGGGCCGTCCTTCGCGACGAGACGGACCGACGAGCCGGCGGAACGGGCCAGCTTGGCGCCACCGCCCGGCTTCAGCTCGATCGCGTGCACGACGGTACCGGTCGGGATGTTGCGCAGCGGGAGGTTGTTGCCCGGCTTGATGTCAGCGCCGGCGCCCGACTCCACGATGTCGCCCTGCTTCAGCCCGGCCGGAGCCAGGATGTAGCGCTTCGTGCCGTCCAGGAAGTGGAGCAGCGCGATGCGGGCGGTGCGGTTCGGGTCGTACTCGATGTGCGCGACCTTGGCGTTGACGCCGTCCTTGTCATTGCGACGGAAGTCGATGACGCGGTACTGGCGCTTGTGGCCACCACCGATGTGACGGGTCGTGATGCGGCCCTGGTTGTTGCGGCCACCGGACTTCGACAGCGGACGGAGAAGGGACTTCTCCGGCGTCGAGCGGGTGATCTCGGCGAAGTCGGCGACCGAGGAGCCGCGACGACCGGGGGTCGTGGGCTTGTAGTTGCGAATAGCCATGTCTGTCTTCCTCTAGTCCTTCGCTCAGCCGACGGCCGTGAAGATGTCGATGGAACCGGACTTCAGCGTGACGATCGCGCGCTTGGTGTCCTTGCGCTTGCCGGTGCCGAAGCGGGTGCGGCGGGTCTTGCCCTGACGGTTCAGGGTGTTCACCGACGCGACCTCGACCTTGAAGATCGACTCGATCGCGAGCTTGATCTCGGTCTTGTTCGAACGCGTGTCGACGAGGAAGGTGTACTTGCCCTCGTCGATCAGGCCGTAGCTCTTCTCAGAGACGACCGGGGCGATGATGACGTCGCGCGGGTCCTTGTTGACGGCAACCATTACGCGTTCACCTCTTCCTTCTTGGTCTTGCTCGCGATGAAGGCCTCGAGCGCGGCCTGGGTGAAGACGATGTCGTCGCTCACCAGCACGTCGTAGGCGTTGAGCTGGTCGTAGGACAGCACGTGAACCGACGGGACGTTGCGGACGCTCTTGAAGCCAAGCTCGTCGTCGCGCTCGACGACCACGAGGACGTGCTTCGAGGTCGCGACGCCGCTCAGCAGCTCCACGACGGCCTTGGTCGACGGGGTCTCACCGGCGGTCAGGGCCTGGACGGCGTGGATGCGGCTGCCGCGGGCGCGGTCCGAGAGAGCGCCGAGCAGAGCCGCGGCGATCATCTTCTTGGGGGTGCGCTGCGCGTAGTCACGCGGCGTCGGTCCGTGGACGATGCCACCACCGGTCATCTGCGGGGCGCGGATCGAGCCCTGACGAGCGCGACCGGTGCCCTTCTGCTTGAACGGCTTGCGACCGGCGCCCGAGACCTCTCCACGGCCCTTGGTCTTGTGGGTGCCCTGGCGCGCGGCGGCGAGCTGGGCGGTCACGACCTGGTGGATCAGCGGGATGTTGGTCTGGACGTCGAACAGGGTCTCGGGGAGCTCGATGGAGCCGGCCTTCTTGCCCTTGAGGTCGACGACGTCAATCGAGGTAGCCATTTACCTTAGGCCCCCTTCACTGCGTTGCGGACGAAAACGATGCGGCCACGAGCGCCGGGAACGGCGCCCTTGACGAGCAGCAGGCCCTTCTCGGCGTCGATCGCCTGCACCTTGAGGTTCAGGACGGTGACGCGCTCGCCACCCATGCGACCGGCCATGCGCATGCCCTTGAAGACACGGCTCGGGGTCGAGGAGGCGCCGATGGAGCCCGGCTTGCGGTGGTTGCGGTGCGCACCGTGCGAGGCGGAGACGCCCTGGAAGTTGTGGCGCTTCATGACACCGGCGAAGCCCTTGCCCTTGGAGGTGCCGACGACGTCGACCAGCTGGCCGACCTCGAAGGTGCCGTCCACGGTGAGCTCCTGGCCGGCCGCGTACTCGGCGGCGTCGGCGGTGCGGACCTCGGTGAGGTGACGACGCGGGGTGACGCCCGCCTTGTCGAAGTGACCGGCGGCCGGCTTGTTGACCTTGCGCGGGTCGATCTGGCCGTAGGCGATCTGGACGGCGTTGTAGCCGTCGGCCTCGGGGGTGCGGACCTGGGTCACGACGTTCGGCGTGATCTCGATGACGGTCACCGGGATGAGACGGTTGTTCTCGTCCCAGACCTGGGTCATGCCGAGCTTCTTGCCGAGGAGACCCTTGGAGGTCTTGGTCACGCCGGCGGTGCTGTTGGTGTTAGGCATAGTCGCGTTCCCCCTTACAGCTTGATCTCGATGTTGACGTCGGCCGGCAGGTCGAGACGCATGAGCGAGTCGACGGCCTTCGGGGTCGGGTCGATGATGTCGATCAGCCGCTTGTGCGTGCGCATCTCGAAGTGCTCACGGCTGTCCTTGTACTTGTGGGGCGAACGGATGACGACCACCACGTTCTTCTCGGTGGGAAGCGGCACCGGGCCCACCACGGTCGCACCGGCACGGGTAACCGTGTCGACGATCTTGCGAGCCGAGGTGTCGATGACCTCGTGGTCATACGACTTAAGCCGGATGCGGATCTTCTGTCCCGCCATGTCTGACTCTCTCTCTTGTTATGGCGTCGTACGTGAGGGGCTCTTCCGAGCCCGCCTCGCATTGGACGCGGTGCGACGAACGCAGGGGAACGCCACTATTCTTCTGTCAACTCCCCGACCCCCGCGTCCGGGCGTGTCGCCTGGTGCGGTTCCCGCGAGGCACAGGGGTAGCCCCTGATTCCCGTGTGGTCGGATTGAGCGTGTCCTGCTGCCTGCGGCCTAACCATCTCGCCGCTCGTCCTGGAACCTGGTCCTCGAGGCCTCGCGGTGGGCTATGCACTGCCTGGCAGTGATCCGGTCGGAGCGCACGTGAGCACACTCGTTCCGAAATGTTGAACTAGACAAGTTTGCCAGATGCGGCGCATTGCTGCAACCCGGGCGTGTCGCGTCGGCGAGTCGGCGTCCCCAGCAACCCGCGCGGGCCGTCTTCTCCACAGATTCGCAGCGGACCGACCACCGCCGGCGCGCCCTCGGCAGGCTCGATGCATGACCGATTCTCTCGCTCGTCCCGGCTCGTCCTCCTCCCGTGTTCACCGGGTGCACGCCCGCGCGGTTCAACCCCAGCGGGAGGCCGCGCGGCAGCATCTCGCGCGGGGGCAGGCGCGCGACGACCACCTGGAGCGGCTGCGGATGCTCGCCTCGACCCGTCGGGTGCCACCGGTGTTCTGCCACTGGTCGGCGGCGGTGATCCACGGCCTGCCGCTGCTGATGACCCCGCCCCGCACCATCCACGTGCTGTCGCGAGACGAGACCGGGGGCGCCGACCGCGGCATCGTCCGTCAGCCGCGCCTCGGTGAACCCGAGGTGGTGACGGTGCGGGGGCTCCGCGTGACCTCGCCGGCGCGCACGGTGATGGATCTCGCCGCGCGCACGTCCTACGTCGGCGGGGTCGTGGCCGCGGACTTCGCGCTGTCGCGCGGCGGCTTCGGGGAGCGGCGTGCCCTCGCCGACCGCGAGAGCATGCTCGGCGAAGCGGCGTGGGTGGAGCCGTCCGGCGCTGCACGCGCCGAGGCGGCGGCGTGGTTCGCGGACGGGCGGTCGGAGTCGGTGCTCGAATCGGTCAGCAGGGTGACGCTGGCGCTGGCCGGCGCGCCGCCGCCCGAGCTGCAGGCGGAGGTGGGTGATCTGCTCGGCTGGAGGGCGCGGGCCGACTTCTGCTGGCCCGACCTCGGGCTGATCGGCGAGGCGGACGGGGCGGAGAAGCTGCGCCATCCGGCGATGCTGCGCGGGCGGTCCACGATGGATGCGCTCGCGGAGCGGTCGCTCCGCCAACGGCGACTGGAGCACGCCGGCTTCCGGGTGATGCGCTGGGGGTGGGAGACGGGGAGAGACGTGGGACGCATGCGTCAGCTGTTGCGGACGTATGGGGTTCCGCTGGAGCCTCCGTGAGTGCTCCCCGGTCGCGCACGCGTGGCGGGGTGGCGTCTGGACATGGGAGCGGGGCCGGACTCCGCCGGCCCCGCTCGCGTGGCGCCTCGCGCCGCCACGCCTGAAGTTGGATTCAAACCGCTCAGGCGGCTCCCGAACTCTCGGTCCGCGATCCGGTCAGCGGCTTGGGCTGGTTTGCGAGGTACAGGCTCACCATAGGCTGTCTCCCTTCATCGGCGGATCCGTTCGGTCGAACGGTGCGTCAATTCTGCGACCGGCGCGGCCAAAGGTGAACCCCTTTAACAGGATTCCCAGACTCCCGCCGTCGAAGGACCGACAGCGTCGACAGGAGGGCGCCCGCGATGGCGGCCACGAGCGCGACGGCGGCGGTCAGGGAGTCTCGGGTCGCGTCGTCCGAACCGGTTGCGGCGAGGATCGACGTGGCCGGTGCGGCGCCGGTGGCGGTGGGAGTCGTGCGCGACTGATCGGCGCGGTCGCGGGGTCCGGTGCCGGGAGCGGCTGCCGCGTCGGTGGGGGTGCCATCGGTCGGGGGCGTGCCGGGAGTCGCGGGC
>NZ_JBPGXM010000147.1:0-8788 GCF_056755495.1 Leifsonia sp. KNZ12-8B | reverse complement strand
CTCGGCGACGGTGTCGTCACCGAGCAGGAGCCGGCGGGCGGGCGGGGCCGACGCGTCAGCGGCGCCCGCCGTCGCCCACGGCACGCCGAGCTGCGTGAAGGTCGCCTCGGCCGCCACCGCACGCAGCAGCGTGCGCTCGATGTCGCGCACGACCAGGTGCTCGGCCGGACCCTCGCCGACGCGGTCGACGAAGGCGGCGGGGATGGGGTGCGGCTCAGGAGCGGTGCGCACCGCCTCCAGCACGGTCATGTACGCCTCGGTGTCGGCGAGCGCCGACAGCAGCTCCGCCTCCCCCGCCCGCGCGTCGAGGAGGTTCTCGAGCAGATCGGTGCGGCCGAAACGGTGCGCGTGGGAGCCGTCCGGGCCGTCCACCCGCACCTCGTCGAGCACGTACAGCAGGGTCGCCGATGCCTCCGAGCCGTGGATCGTGATGAACGGCTCGGCCTCCTCCGGCCCGCAGAGGGTGAGCGCGCACGTGATGTCGGGGCCGCGGCCGGCGCGACGGATGCGCACCACGCTGGTGTCGTCGCTCTCGACCGGATTCGCCCGGTGGAGGTCGACCTCCACCCGTGCGCCCTGCTCGGCCCTGCGCACCCCGGCCACCGCGAGCGCGGTCACGACCGCGTGGGAGAGGGCGTTGGTCACCACGCCGTCGACCACGTCGACGCCGTCGAGCCTCCTGCGGCCCGCCCAGCGCGAGCGCGAGAAGTACGCGCGGTCGCGCATCCACGCCCCCACGGCGGTCACCGCCCGCACCTCGCCGAAGCGGCCGTCGGCGATGGCGTCGCGCAGCCACGGCAGGGCGTGGGAGCCGAGGCTCTGGAAGCCGACCTGCACGAGCCTCCCCGCTCCCTCTGCCGCTGCCCGCAGCCGGGCGATCTGGGCGAGGGAGGTGACCGGCGGCTTCTCGAGATAGAGGTCGGCGCCCGACGCCAGCACCCGCTCGGCCAGCTCGAAGTGGGTGTGGAGGGGCGTGGAGACGATGACGACGTCGAGGTCGTGTTCGCCGGCGAGCAGCGCGCTCAGGTCGGGATAGGCGCGGGCGCCGGCGGGGAGCTCGCCGGCCTCCAGCGGAGAGGGGTCGGCGATCGCGACGAGCTCGGCGCGGCCGAGGGCGGCGAGGCGGGCGAGGTTCGCGCGGTGCACCGCACCGAAGCCGTGCGCGCCCACGAGGGCGATGCGTGCGGGCGGGTGCTCGGTCATCGGGGCGCTCCCTTCTGGTCCAGTGTGACGGAGGGGGTCCCGGCACGCCGCCCGTGCGGCGTGGCGGGACCCCGTGTCGAGGGTCAGGCCCGACGCGGATGCACGTCGGAGACGGGCGCGTCGGCGGTCGCCTCGGCGGTCGCCGTGGCATTCGCGGTACCCGCCTCGCCCGGCCGGGCGTCGCTCCTCTGGTCGAGCGCGTCCAGCCCCAGCTTCGCCGTCTCGCGAGACCGCCACGCGGCGGCGGCCGAGACGAGCGACAGCACCAGGGTCAGCGTGCCGATGATGAGCGGTACCGAGGCGCTCCCGGGAGGGGCGATGGCGGTGAAGATGCTCGGCAGGAACCCGGTGATGAACAGGGCGAGGTTCTGCGACACCGCGAAGCCCGTCACGCGGGTGCGGGTCGGGAAAAGCTCCTGGAAGTAGCTCGCGAAGGTCGCGTTCCACATCTGGTAGAGCACGCCGAAAATCAGGATGGCGAGCACGATCGTCAGCGGCACGTTGCCGGTGCTGACGACGAACAGGTACGCGAACGACAGCAGACCGGCGGCCAGCGGGCCGAAGATCATCAGCGGGCGACGGCCGATGCGGTCGGACAGCATCCCGAACAGCGGGATGAGGATGATCGCGACGATGTTGGCGAGCACCGGGATCCACAGGTAGACGGAGGGGCTCATCCCGACCCCGTACGCCGGCTGCGTCGCGTACGCGGTGCCGAACACGACGACGGTCGTGCCGATCACGTTGGCGAGGCCCATGCAGACCGCGCGGAAGACGGTCCCGCCGTTCTCGCGGAAGAGCTGCGCGACCGGCACGCGGGGGACGCGCGACTCCTTCTCCTCGCGGAGGAACGCGGGGGTCTCCTCCACGCGGGACCGGATGATCAGGCCGGCGACGATGACGACGACGCTCAGCAGGAAGGGAATGCGCCAGCCCCACGCCTGGAACGCCTCCGGCGACAGGAAGGTCGACAGCGGGATGAAGCTCGCCGACGCGAGGATGCTGCCGGCCTGCGTGCCCTGGAGGCTGAAGCTGGTGAAGAAGCCGCGCCGCCCTTCCGGAGCGTGCTCGGCGATCATCGCGCTCGCGCCGCCCAGCTCGCCGGCGACCGCGAAGCCCTGCACGAGCCGCAGCACCACGAGCAGGATCGGCGCCAGCACGCCGACCTGGGCGTAGGTCGGCAGCAGGCCGACGAGCAGGGTCGAGAGGCCCATCAGCATCATCGCGAAGACGAGGATGCGCTTGCGGCCGTACTTGTCGCCGAAATTGCCGAGCACGAACGCACCGACCGGCCGCGCGACGTAGCCGACGCCGTAGGTGGCGAGGGAGGCGATGAGCGCGACCGCGGGGCTCTCGGCCGGGAAGAAGATCTGGGGGAAGACCAGCGCCGCGGCGGACGCGTAGATCGAGAAGTCGTAGTACTCGAGCGCGCTGCCGAACCAGCCGCTGATCGCGGCCCGCCGGGGCATGCGCCGCTCGTTCTCCGATGTCACGCCGTTGTCGGGCATCGTCATCTCCTGTCGTCGTCGACTAGTGGATGGTAACGGGTCGCGTGGTGGTAAGCGCTTTCCGTTGTAGTCGTCTCAGATTAGGTTGGATCGATTCAGGTGTCAAGAGTCGGGTGCGCAGGGACTGTTCGGCCGGATATCACGGCACGTTCCGCGGTTGGATGCCGGATGGGCGGTGACTGGAACTACGGAACCCTCGCCGCCGACACGGCGTGTCGGCCGGCTCGACCGGAGGTCGCGGGCGGAACGCGGCGAAACACCGGAGTTGCGGCCGGGACGAACGCTGCGGGCCGGGCCGGGCAGCGGCCGGATGCCGGAACTCCGGGCCGGGCAGCGCCGGAACGCCGGAGTCGCGCGCCCGCGCGCGGCGTGGCGCGGGCGGGGACCGGAGTCAGGGGCGTGCCGCCAGCGCGGCGCCGGCCTCGCGCGCCCAGCGCGTGGGCTGCGCCATCGCGGCGGACGGATCGCCGGCGAGGCGGTCGAGCGCGCGGGCGGCGGCGAAGCCGTCCGGCTCGGCGGCGAGCGAGCCCGCGACCAGCAGCGGCGTCGCGCCCGCGGCGCGGGCGAGGCCGGCCACGTAGGTCGGCACCTTGCCGGCCGCCGACTGGGAGTCGAACCGGCCCTCGCCCGTGATCACCACGTCCGCGTCGGCGATGAGCGCCGGCAGCCCGATCACCGACCCCACGGCGGAGGCGCCGGAGGCGAGGGTCGCTCCCCAGGCGAGGAGGCCGTAGCCGGTGCCGCCCGCCGCGCCCGCCCCCGGTGCGTCGGGGCGGCCGACCGCGGTGAGGAGAGTGGTGAGCCCGGCCTCCAGCGCCTCGATCTCGGCCGGGCCCGCGCCCTTCTGCGGGCCGAACACCGCGGCCGCGCCGAGCGGGCCCAGGAGAGGGCTCGTGACGTCGCTCAGGATGATCGCGCCACCCGGAGGCAGCGGGCGCAGCCCGGTGAGGTCCGCCTCCCGGATCGCCGCCAGGCCGCGACCGCCGAGCGGAACGGGGTCGCCCGCGTCGTCGACGAAGCGGGCGCCGAGCGCGGTCAGCGCGCCGGTGCCGCCGTCGGTGGACGAGCTGCCGCCGATCGCGAGCACGAGCCGTTCGGCGCCCGCGTCGATGGCCGCCGCGATGGCCTCGCCGAAGCCGACGGTGTGCGCGTCGAGCGGGAGCAGCGCGTCCAGGAGACCCAGCCCGCTTGTGGCCGCGAGCTCGACCACCGCGGTCCCGTCCGGCAGCAGCACCCACCCGGAGTCGACCGGGGCGCCCGCCGGGCCCGTGACCTGCAGCGGGCGGTGGGAGGCGCCGGGGACGGCCGCGAGGAACGCGTCGAGCGTCCCCTCGCCGCCGTCGGCCATCGGCGCCAGGACGACGGTGTCGCCGGGACGGACCTCGCGCCAGCCCTCGGCGAGCGCGGCGGCCACCTCGGTGGCCGATGCTGTGCCCTTGAAGGAGTCGGGGGCGATGACGATGCGGAGGCTGCGCGCTCCGTCGCCGACCTCTGCTGCCATGCCGCTCAGTCTGCCATGCCCGGCCCCGCGGCCACGCCCGACCCCACGGTCACGGCCGGCCCAGAGCCACGCCCGACCCCGCGGCCACGCCTGGCCCCACGATCACGCCCTACCCCGCAGCCACGCCCGACCGAGCCACCACTCCCAGCGGCACGTGCCGCGCGAACGCCTCCACCGTGCGCGCGACGGCTTCGGCCGGAGGGGCCGCCCAGAGCGCGGCGTTGAAGATCTCGACCTCCACGTCTCCCGCGTAGCCGGTGGCCTCCACCGCCTCCGTCAGCGCCGCGAAGTCGACGTGGCCGTCGCCGGGCAGCCCGCGGGCGAGCAATGCGTCGGCGGGGATCGGGGTCAGGAAGTCGCATACCTGGTAGGTCGCGATGCGTCCGGCCGCGCCGGCGCGGGCGATCTGGGCGAGCACGTCCGGGTCCCACCAGATGTGGAAGGTGTCGACCGCGACGCCGACCGACGACGCAGGGAACGGCTCCGCCAGGTCGAGCGCCTGACGCAGGGTCGACACGACCGCGCGGTCGGCGGCGTACATCGGGTGCAGCGGCTCGATGGCGAGCGTCACGCCGGCGGCGCGGGCCTCCGGCTCCAGCTCGGCGACGGCCTCGGCCACGCGGCGGCGCGCCCCGGCCAGGTCGGTCGATCCCGCGGGCAGGCCGCCGGCGACGAGCACGAGCACGGCCGCCGACCCGGGCGCGCCCGCCGCAGCCAGCGCCGCGGTCTCGTCGATGGCGCGGCGGTTGTCGTCGAGGGCCGCACGGCGCTCCGGCCCCTCTGCGGCGGTGAAGAAGCCGCCGCGGCACAGGCTGGACACGCGCAGCCCGGAGCCGGCGACCATCCGCGCGGCCTCTGCCAGCCCGACCTCCGCCACGGGCTCGCGCCACAGCCCGATCGCCTGGACGCCCGCGTCGGCGGTGGCGCGCAGGGCGTCGGCGAGGCTCGCGTGCTTGACGGTGGCCTGGTTGATCGACAGGCGCGGGTGCGCGGCCGTCACGACGCCACCCCGTTCAGCGCCAGGAGGTCGTGCCAGCGCCGGGCGGCGAGCTCCGGCCGCTCAAGGGCACCGCAGGCGCCGGCGAGCCGCACGATCTCGGAGAGGTGCGGGAGGCTGCGGGCCGCGTGCAGGCCGCCCACCATGCTGAACGCCTCCTGATGCCCGTTGAGCCAGGAGAGGAAGGCGACACCGGACTTGTAGAAGTACGTCGGCGCCGCGAACACCTGCCGCGAGAGCGCCTGCGTCGGCTCCAGGATGGCGCGGAACCGGGCAGGGTCGCCCGCGTCGAGCGCCTGGATCGCCGCCGAGGCCGACGGTGCGAGCGCCGCGAATGCGCCGAGCAGCGCGTCGGAGTGCCGCTCGCCGTCGCCCGCGATCAGCCCGGCGTAGTTGAAGTCGTCGCCGGTGAACATGCGGACGCCGCGCGGGAGGCGGGCCCGCAGCGCGACCTCCGCCTCCGCGTCGAGCAGGCTCAGCTTGATGCCCGCGACGCGGTCGCCCGCCGACTCGATGATGCGCAGGACGGTGTCGGCGTCGCCGAAGTACCCCTCCAGCTCCGGGTCGAACGCCGTGCCGAGCCAGTGGAGCACGACCGGTGCGCCCGCCGCGTCGAGCACCTCGCGGTACACGCGCTCGTAGTCGGCGGGCGACTGGGCGGCGCGTGCGAGGTGGCGGCTGGCCATCAGGACGACGCCGGCGCCCGCGTCCTCGGTGCGATGCAGCTGCTCCTTGTAAGCGTCGACGACCGCGTCGAGCGTGATGACGCGCTCCTCGACGTGGTCGGTGTTGACGCCCGCGACGATGCTGCCGCCGACCGCGCGCGCCTCGGCGGCGCTGCGGGCGATCAGCTCGCGCGTCGCGGCGGCGTCGAGGCCCATGTTGCGCTGGGCGGTGTCCATCGCGTCGGCGACGCCGAGGCCCCACGACCAGAGGTGGTGCCGGTAGGCGAGCGTCGCCTCCCAGTCGATGTCCGCCGGCGCGCCGGGCACGTTGTCGGCCCACGGCTTCGGGATGACGTGCGCGGCCGCGTACGCCACCCGTGACCGCAGCGGGCCGGTGGGACGCTCGAAGGCCGACGCCTCGCCGAGGTCGGCACGCGCGGTCGTTCCGTCGGGCCGCAGGAGCGTGACCGGGTGGAGGCCGGTGGCCGCGATGCTCATGCGCGCGCCCCGGCCAGAGGGGAGGCGAACTCGCCGAGCGAGAGCGGCGCGAGCTCGACGCGGCGCCCCTCCCGCGACGACCGCAGTCCCTCCTCGGCCAGCTGCACGCCGCGGGCGCCCGCCAGGAAGTCGTACGGGTGCGGGGCGTCCTCGATCACGTGGCGGAGGAACTGCTCCCACTGGGTCTTGAAGCCGTTCTCGAACACCTCGTTCGCCGGAGACTCGATCCAGTCGGAGGAGTAGTCGTGCTCGTCGGCGAGGTCGGGGTTCCACACCGGCTTCGGCGTCGCGTTGCGCGGCTGGATCTTGCAGCCGAACAGCCCGACGACCGCGCTGCCGTGCGTACCGTCGACCTGGAACTCCACCAGCTCGTCGCGGTTGACGCGCGTCGTCCAGCTGGAGTTGAGCTGGGCGGTGACCCCGCCCTCCAGCTCGAAGATCGCGTAGGCGGCGTCGTCGGCCGTCGCCGCGTACGGGCGGCCCCGCTCGTCGGAGCGCTGCGGGATCTCGGTCGTCGCGTGCGCATAGACCGAGCGGACGCCGCCGAACAGGTTCTCGAGCACGTAGCTCCAGTGCGGGAACATGTCGACGACGATGCCGCCGCCGTCCTCGGCCCGGTAGTTCCAGCTCGGGCGCTGCGCCGCCTGCCAGTCGCCCTCGAAGACCCAGTAGCCGAACTCGCCGCGCACCGAGAGGATGCGGCCGAAGAAGCCGGAGTCGATCAGCCGCTTCAGCTTGCGCAGCCCGGGCAGGTAGAGCTTGTCGTGCACGACGCCGTTCTTGATGCCGGCGTCGTCGGCGAGCCGGGCGAGCTCCAGCGCCTCCTCGACGCTCTCGGCGGTCGGCTTCTCGGTGTAGATCGCTTTGCCGGCCGCGATGGCCTTGCGGATCGCGGCGGCCCGCGCCTTCGTGACCAGGAAGTCGGCGTAGATCTGCCAGCGGTCGTCGGCGAGCGCGGCGTCGAGATCGGTGGTCCAGTGCTGGAGGTCGTGGCGGCGGGCGAGCTCGGCCAGCTTCTCCTCGTTGCGCCCGACGAGCAGCGGCTCGACCTGGACGCGACGGCCGTCGGAGAGCTCGACGCCGCCCTGCTCGCGGATCGCGAGGATCGACCGGACGAGGTGCTGCCGGTAGCCCATGCGCCCGGAGACGCCGTTCATGATGATGCCGATGGACGACACGTGTACTCCTTCGTGCTCGTGTGGTGCGCCCGCTCCGGATGTGCTCCGGACGCGTTTGGAAAGCGCTTACCAAGCGTAAGCGCGGCACCGGCCCTGGGTCAAGAGGGGCGTCGGGCTAGCGGCCGGGCGTCGACGCGCGCAGCCGCACCTCGGCGGTGATCGCCGCCGAGGCCTCCACCGGCCCGTCGGCCAGGGCCAGCTCCAGTGCCCGCGCCCCGATCTCGGCGAGGGGCAGCGCCACCGAGGTGAGCGCCGGCGTCACATCGGCGGCGAGCGGGATGTCGTCGAAGCCGGCGACGGCGACCTCGCCGCCGGGCGCGATACCGGCCTCGCGCAGCGCGGCCATCGCGCCGACCGCCATGACGTCGCTCACCGCGAAGACGCAGTCGGGCCGCGCGCCGGAGGCGAGCAGGTCCGCCATCGCGCGCTGGCCGCCCTCGCGGGAGAACTCCGCGTGCCGCACGCTCGCCTCCGGAGCCGCCGACAGGAAGCCCTGCACGCGGTCGCGGACGGTGACGAGCTCCTCCGGGCCGGCGAGCACCGCGAAGTCGCGGTAGCCGATGCGCCGCAGCTCGCGGGCCAGGGCCGCAGCGCCTCCGCCGTTGTCCACCTCGATCGAGCGGATGCCCGCCGCGCCGGCGCCGATCGCGGCCACGCGCTCCGCCGCGCCGGTCGGGGCGGCGGCACCCGCGACCCGGCTGCCGGCGAGCACCACCGCGCGCGGACGCTGGCCGCGCAGGGTGGCGAGCGCGGCCTCCTCGCGGGCCACCGACTCAGGCCCCGCGTAGGGCCCGGTCGCCGTGATCGTCACGATGAGGCCGCGCTCGTCCGCCACGCGCATGACCCCGGAGGCGATGGAGGAGAAGTACGGGTCGGCGATGTCGCCGACGACGAGCGCCACCACGTTGCTGGTGCCGCGCGCGACCGCCTGCGCCTGCACGTTGGCGCTGTAGCCGAGCGACCGGGCGGAGGCGAGCACGCGCTCCTGCAGATCCGGCTTCACGCGGCGTTCGCTGCCGTTGAGCACGCGCGACGCCGTCGCCAGGGACACCCCGGCGTGCGCCGCGACCTCGACGAGGGTGGGTGCCTTGTCGCTCATGGGATCAACCTACCGGGCGTGATCATCGGACCGAGTTGGCACGACACGCCGTCTCCGCCGGCGGCGGGACGGCGTGTTGCGCCAAGTCGATCGTCCGGCGGGGACAGGGCAGGGCAGGGCCTGTCTCTTATACACATCT
>NZ_JBPGXM010000146.1:0-8930 GCF_056755495.1 Leifsonia sp. KNZ12-8B | reverse complement strand
CCCCAAATCGCCGCTGGTTGGGACCGCTCCCCCGCTCCCCCGCTCCCCGCCGGCCGCGACCCTCCACCACTCCACACCCCGCAACACCGCTCATCCTTTCCACACATTGCGCGCGCGTGACAGGGTGCGGTCAGTCGTGCGGGTTAGAGTTGAGCAGTGGCGCGCCGGCGGTGCGCCGGTCCCCGACAGTAGCCGGTGCCGTGCACCAGACCGAGCGACGAGGTTTCACGTGAAACAACCGGATCAGGATGTTCCCGTTGAGGCGGGTGGGTCGGCGTTCGATGCGTCGACGCCGCTGGCTCGGGAGCTTCAGGACCTGGCTCGGCGTCGACAGGCGATCGCCGCGGAGACGCTGCCGCTGCCGTCGCGGACGCGGATCTTCACCATCTCGAACCAGAAGGGTGGAGTCGGGAAGACGACCACCGTGGTGAACCTGTCGGCAGCGCTCGCGAAGGCCGGCGCGCGGGTGATGGTGATCGACCTGGACCCGCAGGGGAACGCATCGACGGCCCTGAGTGTGGAGCACCGTGAGGGGACGCCGAGCGTCTACGACGTCGTGGTGAACGACCGGGAACTGGAGGAGGTCATCCAGAAGAGCCCGGAGTTCGACGGACTCTTCGTCATCCCGGCGACGATCGACCTCGCCGGCGCGGAGATCGAGCTGGTCTCGATGGTCGCGCGCGAGCAGCGGCTCGGGCGGGCGCTGGGGCGGTTCCTCGACGAGTACGACATCGACTACGTGTTCATCGACTGCCCGCCATCGCTGGGCCTGCTCACGATTAATGCTTTCGTGGCGGCGACCGAGGTGCTGATCCCCATCCAGTGCGAGTACTACGCGCTGGAAGGGCTTAGCCAGCTGCTCAAGAACATCCAGCTGATCGAGCGGCACCTGAACCCGAAGCTCCGCGTCTCCACGATTCTGCTGACGATGTACGACTCCCGCACGAACCTGGCCCACCAGGTGGCGGCCGATGTGCGCGAGCACTTCCCCAAGGAGGTGCTCAACACGATCATCCCCCGCTCGGTGCGGATCTCGGAGGCACCGAGCTACGGGCAGAGCGTCATCAGCTACGACACCAACTCGTCCGGGTCGCTCTCCTACATGGAGGCGGCCGCTGAAATCGCACGCAGAGGAGTACCCCGCTAATGGCAGCGAAGCGCACCGGCCTGGGCCGCGGTATCGGAGCCCTGATCCCCACCTCGGACCAGGCGACGCGGCCGGTCGACGTGTTCTTCCCCGCGGCTCCGATCGAGCCCGCCGGTGAGGACCTCGTCGCGGTCCCCGGCGCGAGACTGGCGAACATCTCCCCTCTCGACATCGTCCCGAACCCGGTCCAGCCGCGCACCGAGTTCGACCCTGACGCGCTGGCCGAGCTGGTCGCCAGCATCCGCGAGGTCGGGGTGCTCCAGCCGGTCGTCGTGCGACCGCTGGCGGGTCAGAGCGACAAGTACGAGCTGATCATGGGCGAGCGCCGCCTCCGGGCGACGAAGGAGCTCGGGCTGGCGACCATCCCGGCCGTCGTCAAGGACACCGCAGACGACGCGATGCTGCGGGATGCGCTCCTCGAGAACCTGCACCGCTCACAGCTCAACCCGCTGGAGGAGGCCTCCGCCTACCAGCAGCTGCTGGCCGACTTCGGCATCACCCAGGACGAGCTCGCCACGCGGATCGGCCGCTCCCGCCCCCAGATCACCAATACGATCCGCCTCCTCCGCCTCCCCGCCGCCGTCCAGGCACGCGTTGCGGCGGGGGTGTTGTCGGCAGGGCACGCCCGCGCCATCCTCTCCCTCGCCCCCGACGAGGAGGCGATGCTGCGGCTCGCCGACAAGATCGTCAACGAGGACCTCTCGGTCCGAGCTGCGGAGGCGGCCGCCAGCAAGGCGCCGAAACCGGCACGGACCAAGGCGACGCCGGGCAAGCACCGCGGACACCTGGACGAGATCGCCGGTCAGCTCGGCGACCGGCTGAACACCCGGGTCAAGATCTCGCTCGGCGCACGCAAGGGACAGATCGTCGTCGACTTCGCGACGATCCAGGACCTCAACCGCATCCTCGAGGAGATCGGCCAGCCGGCCTACTCCTGAGCGCGATCCCGCTGGCCCAGCGGGATCCCGGGCTACCAAGATCCCGCGGTTCGCGGTTCCTACAGCGAAAGCGCCCTACTCCGCGTCTGCGATGGCAGCGACAGCCAGTGCGGCGTACACATCGCCCAGGTCGCGGCCCGAGGCGGCGATGGCCTGCGGCATGATCGACGTCTCGGTCAGCCCCGGCAGCACGTTGGCCTCCAGGAACCACGGGACACCGTTCGCATCGACGATGAGATCGATGCGAGACAGGTGCCGCAACCCGAGGGCCGAGTGGGCGGCCGTCGCGGCGGACGCGACCGCCTCCGACACCGAGGCGTCCAGCCGCGCGGGGACGTAGAACCGGGTCTCGCCCGCGTTGTACCGGGCGTCGAACGTGTAGGCACCACCGAGCGGCTCGATCTCCACCGCGGGCAGGGCCTCCGGACCGTCGCCGGTGTCGAGCACGGCCACGGACACTTCCACGCCGTCGACCTTGCGCTCGATGAGCGCGACCTCGGAGTAGGTGTAGGCGTCGACCATGGCGCGCGGCAGCTCCTCCGCCTTCGTCACGATCGTGACACCCTGCGCGGAGCCGCCCTGAGCCGGTTTCACGACGACAGGGACCCCGAGCGCGTCGAGCACCGTGGCGAGCACGCTGTTGGCGCCGAGCTCGCGGAAGGTCTCGCGCGGGAGGGTCACCGCAGGTGGCGTGGCGACGCCGGCCCGGGCGACGAGCGCCTTCGCGGTCGGCTTCGACCAGGCGAGCCGAGAGGCGTCGGTGCGCGAGCCGACGAACGGGACGCCGGCCAGCTCCAGGAGTGCGCGCAGCGCGCCATCCTCCCCACTCGCCCCGTGCAGCGCGGGCCAGACGACGTCCGGCCGGTGCTCGGTCAGGAAGCCGAGGAGCGAGGCGTCGGGCTCGCGCACGGTGACGTGGTGGCCGAGTGAGTTCAGCCCGTCCGCGACGCGGCGGCCGCTGCGCAGCGAGATATCGCGCTCGTGCGAGATCCCGCCGGCGAGGACGACGATGTCGAGGGCACCGTTTTGCGCCATGATCAGCTCTTTTCCAAAATGTAGCGCGTCAGCGCAGGTCGGTCGGCGGGTTGGCGCTGGTCCGGGTCTGCCGGCTCGCGGTGAGCGGACCCGTCTCGGCGAAGGTGTCCAGCAGGTCCTGCTCGCCGTTGATGACGTTGGCCAGGCGGCGGATCCCGACGCGGATGTTCTCGGGCGTCGGGTAGCAGAACGAGAGCCGGATGTTCTGCGCCCCCGAGCCGTCGGCGTAGAAAGCCGTGCCGGGCGTGTACGCGACGAGCTCGGTGACCGCCCGCGGCAGCATGGCCTTCGAGTCCAGGTGCGGAGGGAGGGTCAGCCACACGTAGAAGCCGCCGTTCGGGTTCGTCCACCGCAGCTCGGGGAGGTGCTCCTCCAGGGCCGAGATCATGGCCTCCTTGCGCTCGCGGTACACGCCGCGGAAGGTGTCGATCTGACCCTTCCAGTCGGCGTCGCGCAGATACTCCGAGATGACGAGCTGGCTGAACGAGCTCGGGCTGAGCACCGCGGCCTCGTTGGCGAGAATGAGCTTCTCGCGGATGGCGTGCGGCGCCAGCGCCCAGCCGACCCGGAAACCGGGCGCGAGGGTCTTCGAGAAGGTGCCGAGGTAGACCACGCCGTCCTTCTCGACCGAGCGCATCGCCGCGGGAGGCTTCTGGTCGAAGTAGAGAAGGCCGTACGGGTTGTCCTCGAGCACGAGGATGTCGTTCTGCCGCGCGATCTCGAGGATCTCGAGCCGCCGCTCCCACGTCAGCGTCACGCCCGCGGGATTGTGGAAGGTCGGCACCGTGTAGAGGAACTTCACGCGGCGGCCGGCGGACTTGAGGCGGGCGATGTGCTCGCGGAGCGCCTCCGGGATCAGCCCGTGCTCGTCCATGGGCACGTGGTCGACTTCCGCCTGGTAGGAGCGGAAGATCACCATAGCGGTGACATAGCTCGGTCCTTCGGCGAGCACGACGTCGCCAGGATCGATGAAGAGCTTGCTGAACAGCTCCAGCGCGTGCTGGGAGCCCGTGGTGACGACGACGTCGTCGGCGCTGCCGCTGATGCCCTCGAGCGCCATGACGTCGAGGATCTGCTCACGGAGTGCCGGAACGCCCTGCCCGGACCCGTACTGGAGGGCGACAGGCCCTTGCTCGCGCATGACGCGGTCCATCGCACCGACCACGAGGTCCTCCGGGAGCGCCGCGACGTACGGCATGCCGCCGGCCAGCGAGACCACCTCGGGGCGGCTGGCGACGGCGAACAGGGCTCGGACCTCGCTGGCGGCCAGGCCGCTCGTGCGCTTCGCGTAGTGGTCGTACCACGGGTCCAGATTGTTGCCGCGCTGCTGCGCGGTGCCCTGTTCAATCACGAGTCATCCGTTCTCTGCCGTTCAGCCATGCTATTCAGCGGGCCCGCTCCCCTGGAAATCGAGGACGGCCCGGGGGTACGAACCCTGGGGGTACGAAAAAGACCCGCCCGGCGGATGAGCGCCGGACGGGTCTGTGAGAGGACGGGTCGCGCTACGCGAGGTAGGCGGCCAGGTCGGCCTCGAGGGCGGGCTTCGGCTTGGCGCCGATGACGGTCTTCACGACCTCGCCACCCTTGTAGACCTTCATCGCGGGGATGGAGGTGATCTGGTACTTCGCCGCGGTCTGCGGGTTCTCGTCGACGTTGAGCTTGACGATGTCGATCTTGTCGGCGTGCTCAGCGGCGATCTGGTCGAGGATCGGGCCGACGGCGCGACACGGGCCGCACCATTCCGCCCAGAAGTCCACGAGGATGGTCTTCTCGCTGTTGAGGACGTCCTGCTCGAACGTCGCGTCCGTGACCGAACGTGCTGCTGACATGTGTGATTCTCCTTATGCGGTGGTCGTGAGTTCGAGGTCGCCGGAGGCGCCTTCGGAGGCGCGCTCCAGCAGGCTCTGGGGCAGCGTGGTGAGGTAGTGCTCGGCGTCGAGAGCCGCGACCGTCCCCGACGCGGCGGCGGTGACGGCCTGCCGGTAGGTGGGGTCGATCACGTCGCCCGCGGCGAACACGCCGGCCACGTTGGTCTTGGAGCTGCGTCCGTCGACGGCGATGGTACCCGCGTCGGTCAGGTCGAGCTGGCCGTGCACGAGGTGCACCCGCGGGTCGTTGCCGATCGCGATGAACAGGCCCTGGAGGGTGAGCTCGCTCTCCTCGCCCGTCTCGAGGTTGCGGAGGCGGACGTTCTGCACCTGCTCGTTGCCGCCGATGCCCACGACCTCCGAGTTCCAGATGAACTCGATCTTGTCGTTGGCGAAGGCGCGCTCCTGCATGATCTTGGAGGCGCGGAGCGAGTCACGACGGTGGATGACGTAGACCTTGTCGGCGAAGCGGGTGAGGAAGGTGGCCTCCTCCATCGCCGAGTCTCCGCCGCCGACGACGGCGATCGTGCGCTCGCGGAAGAAGAACCCGTCGCAGGTGGCGCACCAGGACACGCCGTGGCCGGAGAGTCGCTCCTCGTCCTCCAGGCCGAGCTTGCGGTAGGCCGAACCGGTCGCGAAGATCACGGCGAGGGCCTCGTGCACGGCGCCCGAGCCCAGCGTGACCTTCTTGACCTCGCCGGTCAGCTCGACGGAGACGACGTCGTCGAGCACGATCTCCGTGCCGAACTTCTCGGCCTGCGCCTGCATCTTGAACATCAGGTCGGGGCCCATGACGGCGTCGGGGAAGCCGGGGAAGTTCTCGACTTCGGTGGTGTTCATCAGTTCACCGCCCGCCTCGACGGAGGAGGCGATCAGCAGCGGCTTGAGGTTGGCTCGCGCGGCGTAGATGGCCGCGGTGTAACCGGCAGGGCCGGAACCGATGATGATGATCTGCCGCACGGCGGAACTCCTTGTGGTCTGCGGTGCCTCCGTTCGGGGGCGCCAGCGTGTAGAACACATCCTAGGCGGATGCTATTCCGTGTCACGGGGTGCGCTGGGATCGCCTCGCGAGCCGGTCCAGAAGGGGCGCGATGCCGGTCACCAGCTCGGGCGAGCGCAGCATCCCGAGGAACCCGACGTAGACGATCACCATGACGACGCCGACGACCGCGGACGAGACCACCGCGCCGAGGAAGCCGCTCACGGGGAAAGCGCCCTGGTCGACCCCGCCGAGGATGACGAGGAAGCCTCCGCCCGCGATCATCGCCGCCAGCGCCGCGACGACGAAGCGCCACAGACCGCTCAGGATGCGCCTCCCATCCACTCCCCCGGTGCGCCGGCGCAGCAGCAGGAACGCGAGGACCGCCTGGACCGTCCCGGCGAACGACACGACCAGCGCGACGGCCGCGGCCCGCACCTCCGGCGCGACGGCGAAGCAGGCGAGCACGCCGACCACGACGACAGCCACCTGAGCGAGCGTGAACAGGAACGGCGTGCGGGTGTCGCCCAGCGAATAGAAGGCGCGCTGGGCCATGAAGACCAGCGAGAACGGCACCAGTCCGACGAGATAGGCGATCAGGACGAGTCCCATGGCCTGGTAGTCGGGCGTGAACACGCGGGCCACCGGGAACGCGACGATGATGAGGGCCGCCGACGAGAACACGATGAAGAACATGATCGAGCGCGCGGCGCTGGAGAAGTCGCGGCGGAACTCGGCCGTCGCGCCGCGGTGCGCGTGCTCCGCCATCCGCGTGTAGTAGGCGGTGACGATCGAGACCGCGATGATCCCGTGCGGGAGCATGAAGATCAGCCACGCGTTGCCGAGCACGAACGGGCCGGCGTACTGCTGCCCCGCCGAGTTCGCGACGTTGGTCTCGACCAGGCCGGCGACCTGGGTGGCGATGAGCATGGCGAAGGTCCAGCCTGCGGCCTTGCCGGCGGTGCCCAGGTTCACGCCGCGCCAGCCGAAGTCGAAGCGGAACCGTAGGCCGATCCTCCGCCAGAACAGGAACAGGATGAGGGCCTGGACGGCGATGCCGAGCGTCGCTCCACCGGCGAGCAGGGCCACCATCCCCGGGGTCCAGTGCGTGCGGCCGGCGCCGCCCGAGTAGCCGCCGAACGCGAGGATGAAGGCGCCGAGCAGCACGATCGCCACGACGTTGTTCACCACCGGCGCCCAGGTGAACGGGCCGAACGACTTGCGGGCGTTCAGCACCTCCCCGAGCAGGGTGTACAGGCCGAGGAAGAAGATCTGCGGCAGCGACCAGTACGCGAAGGCGGTGGCGAGCTGCCCCTGGGCGCCGCGGAGGCCGAACAGGGCGATCAGCAACGGCGCGAGGAGGGTGGCGACCACGGTCACGGCGGCGAAGACGACCATGCCGAGGGTGACGAGCTTGTTGATGTACGCCCGCCCGCCGTCCGGATTCACGGAGGCGCGGACGATCTGCGGCACCAGGATGGCGTTCAGGATGCCCTGCGCGATGATCGCGTAGATGCTGTTCGGCACGATCGTGGCCGTGCTGTACGCGTTGGCCGCGAAGCTGATCGCGCCGATCGCCTGCACCAGCAGCCACGCCTTCGCGAAGCCGAGGATGCGCGAGACGAAGGTGCCGGAGGCGAGCATGGCGCTCGCGCGGCCGACGCTAGCCACGCGGGGGGCCGCCGTCCGGGGTCTCGGCGGACTCCGCCGACTTGGCGGACTCGGCCGCCTCCGCGGGCTCCGGCTCGTCGCCCTGCGCCCGCTGACGACGCTGCCGCCGCCGCTGGACGATGTTGCGCACGATGCCGAACCCGAACAGCAGCACCAGCAGGGCGCCGAGGATCAGGGCGCCGATGCCCTCCCAGTCGGCGTGCACATCCACGGTGACCGAGCTCGGGTCGCCGATCGGCACGCCGGTCGGGCTGTAGAGCCGCAGCGAGAGCACCACCTGGCCGTTGCCGACCTTGGCCTTCACGGGCACGAGGAGGTTGGTGCGCGAGTCGGGCAGGATCCGCTTGGCGGTGTCGCCGTCGATCTCGAGCCGGCCGTTGGAGGGGCTGGCCATCAGCACGACGGTGGCGGCCTCCCCGTCGAGCTCGTTGCTGACGGTGAAGGGGATGGAGCCTTGCGCGCTCACCAGGTTGACGTTCTCGGTGGGCAGGATGCGGATGGAGTGCAGCGTCTTCACGGTCGCCGCACGGGTGTCCGCGACGGTCGTGGTCCAGTCGGAGCGCGGGTTCTGCCACGAGACGGCGAGCTGGGTCAGCAACTGGGCCCGCACCCGCCCGGTCATGGTCTCGGGGTTGTCGAGGACGGTCGCGAACTGGTCGAGCGACTGCTCGTCCGCCAGGAGCGCCCGGATGCTGTCGAGCCGGGCCTGGGACTCGGGCGCGTCCTGCAGCGCGAGGCCCTCCGTCTGCGCGGCCGAGACCGTCTCGCGGAACGTGGAGGGCGTCGTCCACTGCGAGGAGAACAGCGCGTCGAGGGTGCGCGCGAGCTGCGTGCCGCTGGAGGGCCAGGAGCGGTCCAGGGCGATCAGGAGCCGGCGGGCGTCGCCTCCCTCCTGGCTGATCAGGGCGAGCTGTGCGTTGAGCCGGCCCATCGCGGTGTTCCAGGCCACGTCGCTCGGCGCGGAGACGGCCTGGCGCAGGGCGTCGGACAGGCGCTGGTCGGCGACCGCGAGCTGCTCGCCGTTCGCGGTCACGGGCGCGTTCGGCGTGCGGTCGAGCTCGGCGGCGTTGGTGTTGTCGCCCGACACGATCGTCGTCCGCAGCCCGGCGGAGGCGAGGGGTGCG
The DNA here is from genome assembly GCF_056755495.1 of Leifsonia sp. KNZ12-8B. Taxonomy (NCBI): domain Bacteria; kingdom Bacillati; phylum Actinomycetota; class Actinomycetes; order Micrococcales; family Microbacteriaceae; genus Leifsonia; species Leifsonia sp. KNZ12-8B. The sequence continues at coordinate 168 of NZ_JBPGXM010000146.1, read as the reverse complement.
AGGTCGGCGTTCCGCAGCGTCTTGTCTCCCGGCCAGGCGATGCCGTCGAGCGAGTACTCCCAGGCGAGCAGCTTCTCGGTCGACGGCAGCGACGGCCCGCTGGTGGGCGTCGGGCTGGGCGTCGGGCCGGTCGGGGTCGGGGTCGGGGTGGAGGTGGACGGCTCGCCG
>NZ_JBPGXM010000145.1:0-9020 GCF_056755495.1 Leifsonia sp. KNZ12-8B | reverse complement strand
AGATGTGTATAAGAGACAGGCGGACGTCACCGGTGCGTCGTCAGCCGATCGACTGCTCGACCTGGTCCTGCGCGGTCTGCAGGGCCGACTTGATGTCGGAGTCCGAGACCGTGCCTCCGGTGGCGATCTTGGCGAACATGTCGTTCATCGCCTTGCCGACGGTGTTCTCGAACTGGTCCTCGGCCGGCACCAGCGGCAGCGGCTTGGACATCTCGTTGTAGATCTTCTGGAAGGTCGCCGCCTCCTCCGCGTTGTCCGTGAAGGTCGCCTTGGCGCCGTTCAGCATCGGGAGCGTCGCGAAGGGCTTGCCGAGCGTGGCCTGGGTGTCCTCGCTCGTCATGTACTTCACGAACTTCAGCGCCGCGTCCTTGTTCTTCGTGTTCTTGAAGATCGACAGGTTGATACCGGCGACGTGGCTGGCGACCGGCTTGCCGCCCTCGGGCGACGGGAACGGCACCACGCCGTACTGGTCCGACTTCATGCCGTTGGCGACGATCGACGAGTCGGCGTTGTTCTGGCTCAGGATCATCGCGACCTTGCCGGTGGCGAAGTCGTTCACCGCCTGCACGCCGTTGTCGTACTGCGCGTTGGAGGTGTTGACGACCTTGTCGGTCTGCATCAGGTCGAGGTAGCGCTTGATGCCGTCGACGTTCTCGCTGGTCGTGAAGGTCGGCTTGCCGTCCTTGTCGAACCAGGCGCCGCCGTTCTGCGCCGAGTTGATGAACGCGAAGTGCGCGTTCTCGGTGTAGCTGCCGGCCGCGAGCGAGAAGCCGTAGGTCGAGCCGGTGGTGACCTTCTTGGCCGCAGCGACCAGCTCCTCCCACGTCGTCGGAGGCTGCACGCCGGCGTCGGTGAACATCTTCTTGTTGTAGTAGAGGCCGTACGCCAGGCCGTACAGCGGGACGCTCGTCACGGTCTCGCCGGACGCGCCACCGGTCTCGAGCGCGGTCTTGACGAACTTGTCCTCCCCGCCGATCGCCTTCATCTCGGAGTCGCCGAACGGGAGGAACGCGCCGGTCGCCTGCAGCGACGCCGCCCAGGTGTTGCCGATGTTGAGCACGTCGGGGCCCTGGCCGCTGGTGACCGCGGTCTGGATGCGCGTCTGGAGGTCGTTCCAGCCGATCACCTCGAGCTTGACCTTGATGCCGGTCTGCTTCGTGAAGTCGTCCAGCACCGGGGTGAGGACCTGCTTGTCGTTGTCGAGGCTGGTGCCCTGGTTGCTGGCCCAGTAGGTGATGGTCGATCCCGACCCCGACGATCCCGAGCCGCCCGATCCGCTGCATCCGGCGACCACGAGCGAGACCGCGGCGGCGATGGCCGCGGCCGCGATGGCGCGTTTCCTCATTGTGACTCCTTCGTCTCTTGATGGGGAGCCGCAGGCACAGGGCGAGAACCGGCGTCGGCGGCTGGGCCGAGCATAACTGAACCGGTTCAGTGCTTGTCAAGCATTTTCGGCGAGTGTTTTCTGCCCTCGACCGGGGGTCAGCACCGGCTCCGGCGCGGAGTCCGCCGCCGGCACGCTCGTCGACCGCACGACGAGCCGGCTCGGCCGCGCCCGGTGCACGGAGGCGGGGAGGCCGTTCAGCTGATCCAGCAGCATCCGCGTCGCCCGCCTGCCCTGCTCCTCCGCCGACCGGTCGAGCGCGGTGATCGGGCGCGAGCCGAGCCGGCACAGCAGGGAGTCGTCCCACGCCGCGAGGGCGACGTCGTCGCGCCCCGCACTCGCGAGGGCGGCCTGCGCGCCGTGGGCGAGGAGGTCGTTCGAGGTGATGATCGCGGTCAGCTGCGGGTCGGCCGCGAGCCGGCGGCCCGCGATGCGCTCCCCCGCCGCCATCGAGTAGTCCGAGGTCTCGAACGCCACCGTCATGCCCGCGTGCGCGGCCTCGGCGGCGACGGCCGTCCGGCGGTCCTGCTCGTGCTCGAACTCGCCCGGGCCCAGGATGTGCAGCACGCGGCGGTGCCCCAGCGCGGCCAGGTGCCGCACCAGCAGACCGGCGTCGCCAGCGGCGTCGTAGCGCAGCACGCGGCCGGGCGCGACCTCCTCGCGGTTGCCGTGCAGCACGAACGCCAGCCCGAGCTCGTCGAGCAGCCGCGGCCGCGGGTCGTCGATCGTGATGTCGAACAGCATGACGCCGTCGACCCTCCCCTCGGCGCTCCAGCGGCGGTACACCGCGACGTCCTGACCGGGGGCGGTGCCGACCATGCGCAGCAGCAGGGACTGCCCGGTCGCCGAGAGCTCCGCCTCCACCCCGGCGAGCAGGCTCATGTAGTACGGCTCGGTGCCGAGCAGCTCGGGGTCGCGGCGCAGCACGATGCCGATGGTGTCCGAGAGCGACCGCGACAGCGCCCTGGCGCTGGAGCTGGGGTGCCAGCCGAGCTCGTCGGCGAGCGCGAGCACCCGGTCCCTGGTCTCGGCGCTGACCCCCGGCTGGCCGTTGAGGGCGTAGGAGACGGACGCCTTGGACAGCCCCAGGCGCTCGGCCAGGCCGGCGATCGTCACCCGTCCCGCAGTCGACACCGCGTCTCCCTTCGCGTGCGTGCGGGGACAACGTTACAGTCCCGGCCCGCCCTCGATGCCAGCGGGTCCGGCTATCGTGGCAGCATGACCGAACCAGGGGACGGCCGCGTCGCTGTCTACATCGACTTCGACAACATCGTCATCTCCCGCTACGACCAGGTCCACGGTCGCGGCTCCTTCATGCGCGACCGGCAGCGGTCGGCAGGAGGCCAGCCCAAGCCCGCGTTCGCCGCGCGGCTCGCCGAGGCGCGGGTCGACCTCGGCGCCGTGATCGACTTCTCCTCGTCCTTCGGGACCCTCGTCCTGACCAGGGCGTACGCCGACTGGTCGGCCGCGGTCAACGCCGAGTACCGCGGGCAGCTCGTGGGCCGCGCCGTCGACCTCGTCCAGCTCTTCCCCGCCGCCGCCTACGCCAAGAACGGCGCCGACATCCGGCTCGCGGTCGATGCGGTGGAGGATCTGTTCCGCCTCCCTGAGCTGACCCATGTCGTGATCGTGGCCGGCGACAGCGACTACGTCCCGCTGGCCCAGCGGATCAAGCGGCTCGGCCGCTACGTCGTCGGGATCGGCGTGGCCGGCTCCACCGCGCGCTCGCTCGCCGCCGCGTGCGACGAGTTCGTGAGCTACGACGACCTGCCCGGCATCGCCAGGGACGAGGCGGCGGAGTCCGTCGACGCCGTCCCCGCCCCGGAGGTCGTCGCCTCCGCCGAGGACGACGACTCGACGCCTGCGGCGAGGACGTCGCGCCGCTCGGCCGCGTCCGCGTCCGCCGGTCGGACCTCCGCGCCGGCAGAGGAGTCCGCGGCCGACGACGCGCCCGACGACACGCCAGACGACACCGCCGACGAGCAGGTCGCCGCCGACGAGCAGGAGGCCGCGACCGAGGCACCCCCGCAGAAGGCCAAGCGCAGCCGCCGCCGCCCGGCCGAGGTTCCCGAGGAGCCGGCCGAGGAGCCGGCAGAGGACTCCCAGGTCGTCGCCACCCGCCTGCTCGCCCGCGCGATGCAGCTGGGCCACGAGAAGGACGACTCCGAGTGGCTGCACGCCGGGCAGGTGAAGAGCCAGATGAAGCGCATGGACCCGTCCTTCAGCGAGAAGGCGCTCGGCTACCGCTCGTTCAGCGACTTCGTGAAGTCGCGCGACACCCTGGTCGAGCTCGACGACAGCTCCACCGCGCAGCTCATCCGGCTCGCCCCCACCCGGCCGCGCCGCGCCCGGCACAGCGGACGGATCAGCGACCCGGTCCGCCCCTCCTGACGCGGCGCCGGCGACATCCAGGCGACGCCCAGCCACCGGGCGTTGACTCGCGCGCATGGCAGAACGACGCATGGCCCGACAGTGGATCGCGACGCAGCCCGGCGCTCCGGAGACGTGGGAGTTCGCGGAGCGGGAGGTGGCGGAGCCCGGGACCGGAGAGGTCACCATCCGGGTGCGCGCCGCCGGCGTGAACCCCGCGGACTACAAGCACGTCGCGTCGCCGCGTCCGGGCGCCTCCTACCCCGTCCCGATCGGCTACGAGCTGGCCGGGGTGGTGACAGCGATCGGGCCGGACACCGAGCTCGCGTCGGGCGGCGGGGCCGTCGGCGACGAGGTGGTGGCCTTCCGGGTGCAGGGCGGCTACGCGACCGAGCTGACCGTCCCCGCGAAGGACGTCTTCGCCAAGCCACCGCGCCTGGCCGACGAGGAGGCCGCCAACCTCCTGCTCGCCGGGACGACCGCCGCCCAGATGCTCCACGTCACCGACGTGCGCGAGGGTGAGACCATCCTGGTCCACGGCGCGTCCGGCGCGGTCGGCGTGAGCATCCTGCAGCAGGCGGCCGAGCTCGGCGCACGCGTCATCGGGACGGCCAGCGAGGAGAGCTTCGCCCGCGTCCGGCGGTTCGGCGGCCTTCCGGTCGCATACGGCCCCGGCCTGGCCGAGCGGGTGCGCGAGGCCGCCCAGGGCCCGGTCGCCGCGGCCCTCGACACGGTCGGCACGGACGAGGCGGTCGACGTCTCGCTGGAACTCGTCCCCGACCGCCTCCGCATCGTCACCATCGTCGCCGCGCAGCGCGCCGAGAAGGAGGGGTTCCACGCCGTCTTCGGCGCGCAGCCCGAGAGCCAGCGCTACCGCGACTCGGTCCGGGCGTCGCTGCTGGAGCTCGCCGGCGCCGGGCGCCTGCAGGTGCCCATCGCGCGCACCTACCCGCTGGCCGAGGCGCCGGAGGCGCTGCGCTTCCTGGCCGAGGGGCACCCCGGCGGCAAGATCGCCCTGCTCCCGTAGCCGCGGACAGCGCGCTCTCCCCTTCGCTCGCCGCCTTCGACCCGCGGCGCGCGTCCTGCGCGCGAACGGCTACGACACCTGCAGCTCCGTGGTCGCCGGCCACGGGCACACGAGGAAGGCGTGACCCTCGTCACGCTGCATCGCATGCTCCGTCAGCCCACGGCCGCAGAGCGGGCACATGGCCGTCTGCGTCTTCGGGGACTCCTGCTCGTAGGGTCCGAGCGGGGGTGGACCGAAGACCGGCAGCAGTTTGGCGTCCAGCCATTCCGCCGCCCGCCCGGCGCGCATGCCGAGCCGGCCCTCCACCTTCACCATGCCTCCATGGTAGGTCCGGGAGGGGCTAACGCTCTTGGTAGTTTCCGGCCTCGGCCTCGTCCTCGCGCATGACGAACATGCCGCCCGTGCGCTGGCTGGTGTGCAGCAGCGCCTCCATCCAGCGGTCGTTGAGCTTGGGCGGGCGGCTGCCGTTGAAGACGAACGCCATCGGCACCTCCCGGCTGACCCAGAGGCTCATCCGGCCGCCGCCCTGCTCCGGCGGGATCTGCCAGTTGAGCAGGAAGCTCTCGTGCCGGCGCAGCTTGGTCACGATCGCGATCTTGACGTGCGACAGCGTGCGGTCGTCGAACTCGTACTCCTGCGTGCCGCCGTAGATGAGCCGTCCCATCGCGTCAGGCCTCCTTCTTGCGCGTCCGCGCGGCGCGGTACGTCCCCTCGGGCAGCTCCTCCCGGATCTCGGCGCGGATGTCGTCGTCGAGCATCAGGCCGCTGTTGCTGTTCGCCTTGTCGGTGAGGATGCCCAGCCACTCGCGGTTGAGCTCGGGGAGGCGCGGACGCGCGAACACGAACTGCACGCTGATCGACGGGTCGAGCCACACCGACCGCAGCGTGCCCTCCTCGCTGCTCGTGCGGTCCATCCAGATCAGGAGGAAGCCCTCGCGGCGGCGCAGCTTGGTCGCGATGACGGCCTGCAGGTGGGCGAGGACGCGGTCGTCGAACGTGAATCCGTCCGCACCGTCGTAGATCAGGGTTCCCATCGAGTCCTCTCCGAGACCAACTTTTCCCATCCGGCCGCGCGTCGTCAAGTCGTGGTGTGCGCTCGGCGTAAAGTCCGTGCATGGACGCTCTCACGCGAACCATCAAAGCGGCCCTCCTCTACGAGGACGGCGTCACCCTGGACAGCGTCGTGGTCGTGCCCCTGATCGGAGGCTGTCCGCCGGGTGAGATCCGCGTCGCCACCCTGTTCGCGGGCGCCCTCGCGTACGACGTGTACGAGCTCGCGGACGACGAGGAGTACTCGGCCATGCCGGCGTATCCGTACCGCTCCACCATTCCGGTGACGACCGACGACCTGGGCGACCTGGACGACTGAGTTTCTGCGGGCGAGGTCCGGGCGGGGCCCGAGCGAGGTCCGGGCGGGCCGCGCGCTCCGGCCGGATTAGGCTGGCCGGGTGACCGATCCCGCCGACGCCGACCGCGCCCGGCCGCGTTCGGTGGGTGCGGCGGTAGCGGCGCTCAGCCTGGGCACCCTGCTGAACCCGCTCAACTCGTCGATGATCGCGGTCGCCCTGGTGCCGCTGCAGCACGACTTCGACGTCGACGTCACGACCGTCACCTGGGTCGTCACCGCCTTCTACCTCGCGTCGGCGGCCGGACAGCCGCTCATGGGCCGGCTCGCCGACCGCTTCGGCCCGCGCCGCCTGTTCCTGTTCGGGATGCTGGTCGTGGCGCTCGCCTGCGCGCTGACGCCGTTCGCGACCTCGTTCGCGGCGGTGTGCCTGGGCCGGGTGGCCCTCGCGATCGGCACGGCGCCCGCGTTCCCGTCGGCCATCGCCATGCTGCGGTCGCTGTCGTCGGCGAGCTCGGTCGGCACGCCCCGCCTGCTCGGGCGCATCCAGATCGCCAACACGGCCGGGGCCGCCGTCGGACCCGTGCTGGGCGGCCTGCTCGTGACCTTCCTCGGCTGGCAGGCGATCTTCTGGGTCAACGTGCCGCTCGCCGCTCTGGCCTTCGCGGGCGTGTGGATGGCCGCCCCGCGCGACGCCGAACGCGAGCGCACCCCGCTCTCCCGCACCCTGATCGAGTCGGACATCCCCGGCATCCTGCTGTTCATCACGACGCTGACGGCGCTGCTGGTGTTCCTGCTCGACCTGCACCCGCGGCCGCTCTGGTGGCTGCTGCCGATCGCGGTTCTCGCCGGAGCGGGATTCATGTGGCGCGAGCTGCGCACCCGGACGCCGTTCCTCGACCTACGGCTCCTCGCCGCCAACCGCCGTCTGATGACGATCTACCTCTGCTTCGCCATCTTCAACGTGGTCTACTACTCGGCGTTCTTCGGCCTCCCGCAGTACCTGCAGTCGCACGGCGGCTACGCAGCGGGCATCGCCGGCCTCCTGATGTTCCCGCTGGCGGCGGTCACCACGGTCGTCACACCGTTCGCCGCGCGGATGATCGAGCGCGCCGGCCTGCGCCCCACCCTGCTCGGCGGCGCGAGCGCCCTGGTCGTCGGAGCCGCGCTGCTCGCCGTGGCGGCGTTCTCGACGGCGCCGTGGGTGGTCCTGCTCCTGACCGCCGCCCTCGGGGTGCCGTACAGCGTCGTCAGCATCGCGATGAACCAGGCGCTCTACGCGTCCGCCCGGCCGGAGGACAGCGGCGTCGCGGCGGGCATCTTCCAGACCTCCCGCTACGTCGGCGCCATCGTCGCGACGACCCTCCTGGGCGTGCTGTTCAGCGCCGGGACGACCCCGGGCAGCTGGCTGACGGCCGTGACGGTCGCCGCCGCGCTCGCGGTCGTGCACCTCGTGCTGCTCGTCTTCGCGCGGCCGCGCTCGGGCGGGCGCGCGGCGGGAGGCGCGGAGGCTGCGGGGGCGTAAGGAGGGCGGCGCTCCGGCCGGCGGCGCGCTCACGCCACCGGCGCGCTCACGCTACCGGCGGGCTCACGCCACCGGCGCGCTCACGCCACCGCTGCGGTAGCCACCGGGGCGGAGTCGCGGCCCTGACCGCTGCGCGGGCAGCGCGGGTTCACGCACACCGGCACGCTCGCCACCACCCAGCTGCCGCCGAGCGACGGCACCAGCCTCCGCTGCGCGGCCAAGCGCCCGCCGCATCCGGCACAACATCCAGCGTCCACCGTCATCGCGATCACCCCGTCCCCATCGGCTCGCATCGCACCCTCCTCCATGCTCCGCCCCGGCGGCGAGCGGCGCAAGGTCCGCTGGTGCCACGGGGCGGCGGACGCCCCTACAATCCACGCATGGTGCTGTGGCCGGACGTCGAGCAGCTCCTCGTGCAGCTGGGACTCCTGCTGCTGTCCTTCGTCCTCTCGGCGCTCATCGGCATCGAGCGCGAGCGCCGGCTGAAGAGCGCGGGCCTGCGCACCCACATCCTCGTCGGCCTCGGCTCGGCCCTGTTCACCCTGGTCTCGGCCTACGGGTTCATCGCGCTCGGCCTCGGCCCGACCGATCCGTCGCGAATCGCGGCGCAGGTGGTCACCGGCATCGGCTTCGTCGGCGCCGGCGTCATCTTCGTCAACCGCGGGAACGTCGTCGGCCTGACCACGGCCGCCTCGATCTGGGTCACCGCCGCGGTCGGGATGGCGTGCGGCGCGGGCCTGCCCATCCTCGCCGCCGCGGGGACGGCCCTCCACCTCCTCACCGTCGGCTCCCTCCCGATGGCCGAGCGGGTGCTGCGCCGCACGACGGGCATCACGCTCACCGTGCGGGTCCTCCGGGTCGGGACGTCGGTGCGCGACGTGCTCGACCGGTGTGCCACCAGCAGCACGAAGACACGCATCGACGAGCTGCGGGAGGCGGGCGACGGGGCCGCTCTGGAGTTCTCGATCCGGGTGCGCGGTCGCCGGACGGAGGCCAACCACCTGGTCGCGGAACTCGCCGAGATCGACGGGGTGACGGGCATCACCGCCGTCGACGACCGGGCCGTGTGACCGTCCGGCGGGTGCCCGACGGTGTCCGCCATGGCCGGGCGCTCGCGCTCGCTGCTCCGCAGGCCCGCGGCCGCCGGGTACGGTCGTTGCGTGGATATCGACGTTCCCACCTCCCTCGGCCCCGGCCGGCTCGTCGTTGCTGCCGCCGCCGAGCCGCGCGCCGCCCTCTGGCTCGGCCACGGAGCCGGAGGCGGGATCGGCGCGACCGATCTGACCGCGCTCGCCGAACGGCTCCCCGAACGCGGCGTGACGGTGCTGCGCTACGAGCAGCCGTGGCGCGTTGCGGGTCGGCGCGTGGC
>NZ_JBPGXM010000144.1:0-9297 GCF_056755495.1 Leifsonia sp. KNZ12-8B | reverse complement strand
CCCCCCGCCCCCCCCCCGCCCCCCCCCCCCCCCCGGCCCCCCCCCCGGCTCGGCCGGGGGGGGCGGGCCGCCGCGCGCCGGGGCGCGCCCCCCCCCACGACGGCGAGCTCTCGGCCAGCGCCTCCGCCATCGCGGCGAAGCGGGGATGCGCGTACACGTCGGCGACCGTGATGTCGGGGTGGCGGCGGCGCAGCAGCGAGACGAGCTGCGCGGCCGCGAGGGAGCCTCCGCCCAGGTCGAAGAAGTTGTCGTCGGGTCCCTCGACCGGCAGGCCCAGCACGCTGCGCCAGTCGGCCGCGAGCTGCGCGGTCAGCGGGTCGGCGCTGAACACGGTCTCCTCGTCGTCCGCCTCCAGCGGCCAGGGGAGCGCCGCACGATCGACCTTGCCGGAGGTCCGCACGGGCAGGTCGTCGACCAGAGCGAGCAGGGGCACCAGCGCCGCGGGCAGCTCCTCGCGCAGGCGGTCCAGTGCCTCCGCCCGGTCGAACGCCCCGCGGTCGGGGACCGCGAGATATCCGACGAGGATGTCGTTGCCCGCTGCGCTCCTCCGCACGGCGGCCGCGGCGCCCGAGACGCCGGGGAGGTGCTGCAGTGCCGCCTCCACCTCGCCGAGCTCGATGCGGCGGCCGCCGACCTTCACCTGGTCGTCGGCGCGCCCCAGATAGAACAGGCCGTCGGGATCGAAGCGCACGAGGTCACCGCTGCGGTACGCGCGCTCCCAGCCGAGGGTCGGGAACGGGGCGTACTTCTCGGCATCCTTCGCGGGGTCGAGGTAGCGGGCGAGACCGACGCCGCCGATCACGAGCTCGCCGGACTCGCCGTCGGCGACCGGGTTCCCCTCCGCGTCCACCACGGCCAGATCCCACCCGTCCAGCGGGAGGCCGATCCTGACCGGCTCGCCGGCGGTCAGCGCCGTGCCGCACGCGACGACGGTCGCCTCGGTCGGGCCGTACGTGTTCCAGACCTCGCGGCCCTCCACCGCCAGCCGGTTGACCAGCTCGGGCGGGCACGACTCGCCGCCGAAGATCAGCAGCCGCACCGAGTCGAGCGCCTCCGGCGGCCACAGCGCCGCGAGCGTCGGCACGGTGGACACGACGGTGATGCGGTGCGCGGCCAGCCAGGGCCCGAGGTCCATGCCGGTGCGCACGAGCGAGCGCGGCGCCGGCACCAGGCACGCGCCGTGACCCCAGGCCAGCCACATCTCCTCGCAGGAGGCGTCGAAGGCGACGGAGAGCCCCGCGAGCACCCGGTCCTGCGGGCCGATCGGCTCGTCCTGCACGAACAGGCGCGCCTCCGCATCGACGAAGGCGGCCGCCGAGCGGTGCCGGACGGCGACGCCCTTGGGGGTTCCGGTCGAGCCGGAGGTGAAGATGATCCACGCGTCGTCCTCCACCGTCGGCGCGTCCACCACGGCGAGCGCCGACGTGCTCGGGTGCGGGGCCTCTGTGCCGAACAGGGGAGCGGCGGGTTCGCTGTCGGAGGCCGCCCGCGCCCGGTAGCCGTCGTCGCCGATCACCCCCGCGACGCCCGCCTCGCCGAAGACCAGCTCGGCGCGCTCCTCTGGGTCGTCGGCATCGACGGGAACGTAGGCGGCGCCGGCCATGAGCACGCTCAGGATGGCGAGGTACAGACCGCGGCTGCCCGAGGTCATCCGCACGCCCACCCGGTCGCCGCGCCGCACGCCGGCCTCCCGCAGCCGGGCCGCACCGGCGATCACCCTGGCGACCAGCTCGCGGTAGCTGAGCGCGCCTGCCGGGTCCTCGATCGCCGAAGCCTCGGGGTGCGCGGCGGCGGTCGCGCGGAGGACGTCGATGAGCGTGCGCGGGGCGGGCGCGGCGGCGGAGCGCAGCAGCACCCCTGCCGTGGCCGGTGCGGGAGCGTCAGTCACGGGTCGTCACGGTACGAGCGACCGGTTACCGGCAGGTGAACGCCGCCGGGCTCATCCCTCGCCCAGGGCGTGCAGCAACTGGGCCTTGTTCATGCGGGAGTACCCCTGGATGCCCTGCGCCTTCGCCCGGTCGCGCAGGTCGCGGAAGGTCGGGATGCCGGTGCCGGCCGGCGTACCCGCCTGCGCCTTCCTGGCGTCCTTCTCGCGCTGGGCCGTGTCCTTGGCGCGCTGGACCGCCTTCTTCGCGTCCTTCGCGACCTGCTCGAGGTCGCGGGCCAGCGCGTCCGCCTCCTTGCGGGTCTGCTTGTCGAGCTTCCTGACCGCCTGTTGCGCGTCCGCCACCGCGTCCCTCGCCGCAGCGAGTGACTTGTCGGCCGCCTTGTGCGCCTTGCTCTTCGCCACGACTCCTCCTCGGGTCTCCCGGGAACCTGCGCTCACGATACGACCCGGCGGGGGTGTTGCGCGCTACCCGATCGCGGCGAGCAGTGCGTCCAGAATGGGCCGCTGCCCTTTCGCGAGCTTGCGCCTGGCCTCCTCGACCGGATACCAGCCGGCGTCGTCCACCTCGGGGAACGCCTGCCGGCGGCCGGAGCGCGGCGGCCACTCCAGCTCGAACGTGTTGCTGCGCACCTCGTCGAGCGCGAAATCGGGGGCCTCGGCGGCGAAGACGACGAAGGTCTTGGCGGACGCGCGGAAGTCGCTGAGCGGGGTGTAGCCGACGTCCGGCGCCGGCGCGCCCATCTCCTCGGCGAACTCGCGCCGGGCCGCGGCCAGCTCGTCGCCGAGGTCGTCCGCCTCGACCAGGCCCTTCGGCAGCGACCATGCTCCCTCGTCCTTGCGCGCCCAGAAGGGGCCGCCCATGTGCGCGATCCACACCTCCACGCCGGCGGGTCCGGTGCGGTGGAGCAGGAGGGCGGCGCTGCGGACGGTCATGCCGACAGCGTAGGCCGGGCCGCCGACGCCGCCGACGCCGACGCCGCCACGGCGTGCACGCGGACTAACGTGGAGGGGTGGACTCGGGAGACGCGTGGGTGGAGGGGCCGGACGGCCGCCGGTTCTGGGGGCGCTTCGGCGCCGCGGGGCTGCTCGTCCACGACGCCCGGCGCGGAGTCCTGCTGCAGCACCGCGCCGACTGGAGCCACTTCGGCGGCACCTGGGGCCTCCCGGGCGGCGCCCGGCACGCCGACGAGACGGCGGTGGAGGGCGCCCTGCGCGAGGCGGCGGAGGAGGCGGCCGTGCCTCCCGACGCCGTGGCCGTCCTGTTCGAGAGCGTGCTCGATCTCGGGTTCTGGTCCTACACGACCGTCGTGGCGCAGGTGACGCGACCGTTCGAGGCGCACATGGCCGACGTCGAGAGCATCGAGCTGCGCTGGGTGCCGGTCGAGCAGGTCACGGAGCTGCCGCTGCATCCCGGCTTCGCGGACGCCTGGCCGCAGCTGCGTGCTCGGCTCGGGGCCCTGGCGGACTGAGCGCGCGGGCGGACTGAGCGCATCCAAGACCCGAGCGCCATCCTCGCCGCCCGGCGGCGTCAGGAGGCGAGCTGCGGCCAGAGCAGCGAGCCCGGCACGTCGTCGCACCCGTCGGGCAGACAGGCGTACGTCCCGGCGCCCGGGTAGGCCACGGCCGGGGTCTGCGCCGGCATGCCGGGGTAGCCGGGGTCGCCGCGGTACCGGTGGTCGGTCTCGACGTACAGCCGGTCGCCGCGCACGGTGCCCAGATACCTGCCGTCCGGGGTGACGGCCTCGTCGTCGTGCCACGGGAACCACCCGATCCAGTCGCCGTCCGGATTGAACAGCCAGCGCGAACGCGGATCGCTGCGGAACGCTATCCAGACACCCTGGCTGTCATGCAGGTAAACGGTCATCGTCGATCGCCTTTCGGGTCCGGCATCGTCGTCGTTTCGTTGAATTATCCTCACGCTTCCGGCGGGCTGCAAGGCTTGGCGGTCGCTCTCCTGAGCGGGTGCGGCGATGTCGCAGGCGGGCCGCAGAATGGGAGGGTGCACATCGTCCTCGACGCCTCCGGCCGCGACGCCGTCCGGGCGGTCGTCACAGGCGACGATGCCGCCGCCGCGCCGCTTGAGGAGCACATGGTCCCGCGCTCCGAGCTCGCCGGGTTCGTCCGCGAGCGAGAGGCGGGGGAGCCGCGCCCGCGCTGGGTGTGGAGCGATACCCGCTCCTGGTACCCGCCGCTGCTCGACGCGGGCGTCCGCGTGGAGCGGTGCGTCGACCTGCGGCTGAGCCACGCCATCCTGCGCGGCTCCGCCCTCACCGCGACGAGCCCGCTCGCCACGGCGCCCGCCGGGGCCTGGGACACGCCGGTGGCGATCGAGGAGGAGGCGCACGCGGAGGCGCACACCGCGCTGTTCGAGCTCGACGGGCCTGCCGACCCCGAGCCCCCCTCCGCGCTCGAGGAGTTCCGGCTCCAGCAGCAGGCCGTGGCGGGCAGTGCGGACCCCGGCCGGCTGCGCCTGCTGCTCGCCGCCGAGTCCGCCGGCGCCCTGATCGCGATCGAGCTGCGCCACGCCGGCCTGCCGTACAGCGCCGCCCGGCACGACGCCCTGCTCACCGAGCTGCTCGGCCCCCGCCCCGCGTACGGCCGGCCCGCGGTGCTGGAGGCGCTGGCCACCGAGATCCGCGCCGGGCTCGAGACGCCTGACCTCAACCCCGACAGCCCGCCCGACCTGCTGCGGGCGCTGCAACGCGCGGGGATCATGGTCACCTCCACCCGGTCATGGGAGCTGCGCACGATCGAGCACCCCGTCATCGCGCCGCTGCTGCGGTACAAGAAGCTCTCGCGCCTGATCACTGCGAACGGCTGGACGTGGCTCGACAGCTGGGTGCGCGACGGGCGCTTCCGGCCGGACTACGTGCCGGGAGGCGTCGTCACCGGCCGCTGGGCCACCCGCGGCGGGGGCGCGCTGCAGCTGCCCAAGCAGGTCCGCGGAGCCGTCGTCGCCGATCCCGGCTGGAAGCTGGTCGTGGCCGACGCCGCCCAGCTGGAGCCGCGCATCCTGGCCGGGCTCTCCGGCGACCACGCGATGGCGACCGCCGGGCGCGGCAAAGACCTGTACGGGGGCATCGTGGCCTCCGGCGCGGTCGACGAGCGCGCCCAGGCCAAGGTCGCCATGCTGGGCGCGATGTACGGCGCCACCACGGGCGAGAGCGGGCGGCTGGTGCCGCGACTCGCCCGCTCCTTCCCGCGTGCCCTGCGGCTCGTGGAGGAGGCGGCGCGCGCCGGCGAGCGCGGCGAGATCGTCACCTCCCGGCTGGGCCGCAGCTCGCCGCTCCCCGGCGGGTCGTGGCGCGCCGCCCAGGGCGCCGCCTCCGCCGCCGACTCCACCGCCGCGGACGAGCGCCGCGCCCGCTCGCTCTCCCGCGACTGGGGCCGCTTCACCCGCAACTTCGTCGTGCAGGCGAGCGCCGCCGAATGGGCGCTGTGCTGGATGGCCGAACTGCGCAACCGGCTCGCCGCCCTCGCACCCGGCGCGGGCCTGACCTCGTCGCCGCACCTGGTGTACTTCCTCCACGACGAGGTGATCGTGCACACGCCGGAGGAGCTCGCCGACGCGGCCGCGGACGCCGTGGTCGCCGCGGCGCAGCAGGCCGGGCGCCTGCTCTTCGGCGCGTTCCCGATCGAATTCCCGGTGACGGTCGCCGTCGTCGACAGCTACGCGGAGGCGAAGTGACGGCGCCGCGACGCGTCCGGGCGGAATGCAGGAGTGTCGGTGGTGGTTCTCCTCACCGACCTGTCAGAGGATGGAGACCATGACCGAGACCGCCGCATCCACCGCCACCGTCGACCCCAACGAGGTCCTGGCCCGCTACCGTCGCCGCCGCGAAGAGGTGGTCACCGCGCCGCAAGGCAACCTCGCCCTGGTCAACACGCAGTGGATCACCGGCGACCCCGAGGCTCCCGCCCAGCCGGTCTGGGGCGTCCCTGGCCTGTGGGCGCCGCTGCCGGCCGGTCAGTCCGGCCTGAAGCTCACCGCGACCGCCGCCGACGGCATCCGGGTCGACGGCGCCCTGGTCGACGGGGAGGTCGTCGTGCGCGGCAAGGACGACCCGAACCCCAGCGCGATCGTCTTCAGCGACACCGTCACCGGATTCGTCATCGCCAGCGAGGCGGGGGAGTACGCGCTGCGCGTGTGGGACGCGAACTCGGAGGCCATCCAGGAGTTCGGCGGCATCGACGCCTTCCCGTTCAACCCCGAGTGGATCATCCAGGCCCGCTTCACGCCGATCAAGGGTGGCAAGACGGTCGGCTTCGAGCACCTGAAGGACGACGGCGCCACCCGCGAGAAGGTCATCCCGGGCGAGATCACCTTCACCAAGGACGGCGTCGACTACTCGCTCGCCGCGTTCCAGGCCGGGCGCGCGCTGCAGCTCGTGTTCGCGGACTCCACGAACGGCGACTCCACCTACTCGGTCGGGCGCTTCCTGTTCGTGGTGCCCAACCCGGACGGGACCATCACGCTCGACTTCAACCTCGCGGTGCTGCCGCCGTGCGCCTTCAGCTACAACTTCAACTGCCCGCTGCCGCCCGCGCAGAACCGGTTCGCCGTGCCGATCGAGGCCGGCGAGAAGAACGTGCTCAACAAGCAGGGCGGCCTGCTCCACTGACCCAGGGGCCTTCCGCCCCTCCGGCCCCCGCCGGCCCCCCCCCCCCCCCCCCCCCCCCCGCCCCCCCCCCCCCCCCCCGGGGGCCCTTGGGCGCCCCCCCCGGGGCGTGGGGTGACCGGGGCCCCCGCCGGGGCGGGGGGATTCGGCGGGCTCGGCCGGTCGGCGGCCGCGGCGCGGGCGCTCCGGGGAGCGGGGCTGGACCAGCGCGCCGGGATGCGCCTCCAGCGCCGCCGCGACCTCGTCGAGCCACTCGATGGCCGCACGGGCCCCGAGCTCCGCCGCGCGATTGGCCGCGAGCAGCGCTCGGGAGTCGGCCTCATGGGTGAGCTCCCGGATGCGCTCAGCGAACGCCGCGCGGTAGTCGGCGACGACGGCCACCGGGTCGGCGCCGGCGAGGGAGGCCGCCACGAGCACCTGGTCCTGCATCTCGTCCCAGTCGGGCCGCGTGTCGGAGGGGCCGACCGTCAGCCAGGCGCGGGCCGCCTCCTCACCCGCCGGCGTGAGGGCGTAGAGGGGGAGGCCGTCCTCGGTCGTGCCCGCGGCCTCCACGAGCCCCTGGTCCATCATCCGGTCGAGCGTGGAGTAGACCTGGCCGGCGTTGAGGCCGCGACGGTGCGCCGCGCGGGCGAGGAACTCGTTCTGCAGCTGCGAGCCGTAGGCGGCGCCCTGCGTCAGGATGGCCAGGAACCCGTACTGTACCGACATACTCGGTATGCTATTCCGCCGCGACGCGCCCGGGCATCCCGAATGGCGGAGAATCGCCGAATCACAATCTTGTAACTCCCGCGGGTCTCGGGCATGATGGTGGCAGCGTCCGCGAGGGCGCCTCAACTTCACACGCAATCGATGCACACGCAGTCATGCACACCGTTCCTGGTCGTAGGGGAAGACGCACCAACGAACGGAGGAGACCATGGCAGCACACGCATCCAGAGGAGTGCTCTACGTGCACTCCTCTCCCAGCGCGCTCTGCCCGCACATCGAATGGGCGGCAGGACGCGCTCTCGGTCGCGCCGTCAACTTCACGTGGGAGACGCAGCCGGTCCTGAAAGGCGCCCAGCGCACCGAGTTCTTCTGGGACGGTCCGCAGGGCACCGGAGCGCGCCTTGCATCCGCCCTGCGCGGCTGGGAGCACCTGCGGTACGAGGTCACGGAGGACGCCGGCCTCGGCACGGACGGTGGCCGGTGGATGCACACGCCCGACCTCGGCGTGTTCTTCGCGCAGACCGACACGGCCGGGAACATGGTGATCCCCGAGGACCGGGTCCGCTACGCGATGGAGATCGCCGGCTCGAACGCGCTGGAGCTGCAGCGCGAGCTGCGGCTCGCGCTCGGCCAGGCGTGGGACGACGAGCTGGAGCCGTTCCGGCACGCGCACGACGACACCTCTGTCATCTGGCTGCACAAGGTCGGCTGAGAAGCACCGGACTCCCGCGGCGGGCCCGGCCCCTGCTCAACAGAGCACGCGCCGCCCGCACGCGGTGAACACGACGAAGGCCCCGGTCACCCGACCGGGGCCTTCGTCATGTGCGGATCAGTACGACCGGATGGCGACGACGGCGTTGTGGCCGCCGAAGCCGAACGAGTTGCTGATCGCGAGCTGCGGGCCGTCGCCGAGCGGCTGCGGGTCGCCCGAGACCGTGAGCGGGATCGCCGGGTCGAGCTCGGTGATGTTGATCGTCGGGGGAGCGACACGGTCGCGCACCGCGAAGATCGTGAACACGGCCTCCAGCGCGCCCGTGCCGCCGAGCAGGTGGCCGGTGGACGCCTTGGTGGCGGATACCGGGATGCTGTTCACGCGCTCACCGAACACCTCGCGCAGCGCCACGTACTCCGACGGGTCGCCGACCGGCGTGCTGGTCGCGTGCGCGTTGATGTGCGTGACCTCGTCGGGCTCCGCTCCGGCCCGCTCGAGGGCGATGCGCACGGCACGGCTGGCGCCGCGGCCCTCCGGGTCGTTGGCGGTGATGTGGTAGGAGTCGGCGGTGACGCCGCCGCCGGCGATCTCAGCGTAGATGCGGGCGCCGCGGGCGAGCGCGTGCTCCTCGGTCTCGAGGACGAGGCTCGCCGCTCCCTCGCCCATCACGAAGCCGTCGCGGTCGACGCTGTAGGGGCGGGAGGCGTGCGCCGGGTCGTCGTTGCGGCGCGAGAGGGCCTGCATCGACGAGAACGACGCGACGGTGATCGGGTGGATGGCCGACTCCGTCCCGCCCGCGATGACCACGTCGGCGAGACCGGCCTGCAGGTGCTCGTACGCGTTGACCAGCGACTCGGTGCTGGAGGCGCAGGCCGACGCGACGGTACGGGCGAAGGCGCGCGCCTCGAAGTGCATCGAGACGGCCGCGGAGGCGGCGTTCGGCATCAGCATGGGCACGGTCATCGGCAGCACGCGGCGGGGGCCGCGGTCGCGCAGCGTGTCCCACGCGTCGAGCAGCGTCCAGACGCCGCCGATGCCGGTGGCGTAGTCGACGCCCAGGCGCTCGGGGGCGACCTCGGGGCGGCCGGCGTCCTCCCAGGCCTCCATCGCCGAGACGAGGGCGAACTGGCTGGAGGGGTCGAGGCGCTTGGCGACGGGGCGCTCCAGCACGGTCTCCGGGCGCACCTTCGCCTCGGCGGCGAAGGTGACGGGCAGCTCGTACTGCGCGACCCACTCGTGCTCGAGGGCGCGGGCGCCGGACTCACCGGCCAGCAGCGCCTGCCAGCTCTCGGGGGCGGTGCCACCGAGCGGGGAGGACGCGCCCACGCCGGTGACGACGATCTTCTTGGTCCTGTCTCTTATACACATCT
>NZ_JBPGXM010000143.1:0-9334 GCF_056755495.1 Leifsonia sp. KNZ12-8B | reverse complement strand
CCCCCCCCCCCCCCCGCGACGGCGGAGGCGGGAGGGAGCGGGGAGGGAGCGGTCATGATCCTTCGAGCGTGCTGGTGGAGCGGGGTGGTCGGTCGTCGTGGGGCCGGCGCACTCAGCGCCGGTTCACCGGCGGATTCTGCAGCGGGTGGTCGCCGTGCGCGCTGCGGGTGAGCGCGTCGAGGAAGGAGGCCGACCAGCGGGCGACGTCGTTCGTGAGCACCTTGCGGCGCAGGGCGCGCATCCGGCGGGTGCGGTCCCGCTTGGGCATGGCGATCGCCTGCAGGATGGTCTCCTTGAGCCCCTCGATGTCGTGCGGGTTGATCAGCAGCGCCTGGCGCAGCTCGTCGGAGGCGCCGGTGAACTCGCTGAGGACGAGCACGCCGTCCTCGTCGATGCGGGTGGCGACGTACTCCTTGGCGACGAGGTTCATTCCGTCGCGGAGAGCAGTGACGAGCATGATGTCGGCGGCGAGGTACAGCGCCACCATCTCCTCGCGCGGGTAGCCGTGGTGGAGGTAGGCGATGGCGGTGTGGCCGAGCGTCGAGTAGTCGCCGTTGATGCGGCCGACGGTCAGCTCGATCTCGTCGCGGAGCTGGCGGTAGGTCTCGACGCGCTCGCGGCTGGGGCTCGCGACCTGGACGAGCGTGACGTCCTCCGCGGCGAGGCGGCCCTCGGCGAGCAGCTCGCCGAACGCCTTCAGCCGGTGGCCGATGCCCTTGGTGTAGTCGAGCCGGTCGACGCCGAGCATGACGGTCTTGGGGTTGCCGAGCTCCTCGCGGATCTCGCGGGCGCGGGCCTGGATCTCGGGCCGGCGGGCGAGCTCCTGATACTGGTCGGCGTCGATGGAGATCGGGAAGGCGCGCGCGAGCACCGTGCGGACCAGACCGCCGCGGCGGTCCGTGGTGACGTGCCGGTGCGAGCCGGACGCCGGGTCGTCGGTGTCGATCGGGACCTCGATGATCGGTCCGCGCGTCTCGTAGCCCTTGAGCCGCCGGACCGCGCGCGAGAAGTTGCCGGCGTCGGCGACGCGCTGGAAGCCGATCACATCGGCGCCGAGCAGTCCGTCGATGATCTGGCGGCGCCAGGGCAGCTGCGAGTAGATGCCGTACGGCGGGAACGGGATGTGGTTGAAGAAGCCGATGACGAGATCCGGCCGCACCTCGCGCAGCATCGCCGGGACCAGCTGCAGCTGGTAGTCGTGCACCCACACCACGGCGCCCTGGGCCGCGACCTCGGCGGCCGCGTCGGCGAACCGGCGGTTGACCTTCACGTAGGTCTCCCACCACTCCCGGTGGTAGCTCGGCTGCGCGATCACGTCGTGGTAGAGCGGCCAGAGCGTGTCGTTGGAGAAGCCCTCGTAGTACTCCTGGAGGTCCTGTTCGGTCAGCATCACCGGGCGGATGTTGATCCCGCCGGCCTCGAACGGCTCGAACTCCTCGTCGGAGACGCCGGCCCAGCCGATCCAGACGCCGTCCTGCGAGCGCATCATCGGCTCCAGCGCCGCCACCAGCCCGCCGGGCGATGGCCGCCAGTTCGCCTCGCCGCTCTCGTCGACGACCCGGTCGACGGGGAGCCGGTTGGAGACGATGACGAGGTCGTAGGCGTCGGTCGCGGTGTCGGGGTTCGCAGTGATGGTCGTTCCTCTTCCTCGTGGGTCGCGCCTCGCGGCGGTACCGGCCAGGGTACCAGCGTCGTCCGGCGGGGTGCCGTTCCGCTCGGCGTCATGCGGCGTTCAGCGTGCGGGACTACAGTGCGGCCGTGATGCGCATCGGCCTGAGCACGTCCTGCGTCTACCCGCTCGGCATCGAGGCCGCCTTCGCGGCGGCCGCGGAGCTCGGCTACGACGGCGTGGAGGTGATGGTCACCCGCGACGAGACGACGCAGTCCGCGGCGGCGCTGCTGGCGCTCTCGGAGCAGTACGGCGTGCCGATCCTCAGCATCCACGCGCCGGTGCTGCTGCTCACGCACTTCGTGTGGGGCCGCGACCCGCGGGTGAAGCTGGAGCGGTCGGCCGAGCTCGCGGCCGCGGTGGGGGCCGAGACCGTCGTCGTGCACCCTCCCTTCCGCTGGCAGTCGGGCTACGCCGACGACTTCCTCGACATCGTGCGCTCGACCGCGGCCGCCGCGGGCGTGGTGATCGCGGTCGAGAACATGTTCCCGTGGAAGGTGGCCGGCCGCTCGATGGCGGCCTACTCCCCCGGCTGGAACCCGGTCGGAATGGACTGCGACGCCGTCACGCTCGACTTCTCGCACGCCGCGCTCAGCGGGCTGGACGGGCTGGAGGTCGCGCGGGCGCTCGGCGACCGGCTGCGGCACGTCCACCTGTGCGACGGGTCGGGGGCGCTGGACGACTCGCGCGTCTTCGACGAGCACCTCCTCCCCGGGCGCGGCAGCCAGCCGGTGGCCGAGGTGCTGCGGCTGCTCGCCGCCTCCGCCTGGACGGGAGCTGTGGTCGCGGAGGTCAACACCCGCAAGGCACGCAGTGGGCACGAGCGCACGGCGATGCTGCGGGAGACGCTGTCCTTCGCGCGCGAGCACGCGTCGGCCGCGGCCGTCTGAGCCGGTCCTGCCGTCTGAGCTGCGGCGATCCGAGCCCCGGCGATCCGAGCCGCTGCGATCCGAGCCGCTGCGATCCGGCGGTGCGGGTCAGCCGGCGGTGCCGAGCTCGGCGACGAGCGTCCTGGCGTACTCGGCGTAGCCCTCCGCGGTCGGGTGGAACGCGTCGGCGCCGGTCTGGTTGATCCACGGGTCGGGGTCGCCGAGCAGGTGACCGGTGAAGTCCACCCGCATGAACGTCATCGGCACGCCCTTGGCGCGCTGCGCGTCCACGGCGTCCTCGATGACCTGGTTGAGGCCGACGGTGGCCGCGTTGATCGCGGTGCGGAGGCCGAAGTCCTTGCTGTCCGGGCTGCCGGGGTCGTACATGACGACGTACCCCGTCACCACGATCCTGGCGTTCGGGGCCGCCTGGGCGACGGCCGCGTAGACGGTCGAGAGTCGCTGCGGGAGCACGTCGAGCAGCGAGAGCGCCGACGACAGCTCGCTGCGGCAGGCGACGGCCTTGCCCGCCGAGCAGTCGGCGGCCACGGCGGCGACGCCGAGATCGTTGCCGCCGATGCTCAGCGTGATGAGGTCGGTGCGATCGTCGACGGCGATCAGCTGACGGCGCAGGAGGTCGCCGGTGGTCGCCCCCGCGCAGGCGGCGTTGACGATCAGGTCGACGCCGGCGTCCTTGGTGAAGACGGACGGGTAGGCGTTGGGGCTCGTGCGGCACTTGCCCTGCTCGTCTCCGCCGCCCATCCCGGCCGCGAAGGAGTCGCCGAGCGCCACGTAACGGGTGTCGGCGGTGAGCGGCTCGTCCGGGAACGGGTCGGGCGTCGCGCTCGCGGTCGGCGTCGGTGCAGGAGCAGCGGCGGCGGGCCTCCTGTCGTCGCCCGCGCCGGAGCACGCCGACGCACCGCCCAGGATGAGGACGGCGGCAACGGCGGCGGTGAGGGTCCGGAGGGCTCTGCGTCGCATCCGAGAGAGAGTACCCTGCGGACCTTGCGGCGGGCTCAGAGCGGCCGGGTCAGGGCGAGCAGCACCGCGGGCACGCTCTCGGAGAGGCGCTCGGAGAACCGGCGCCGGTCGCCGTCGAGCAGGGCCCGCGCCTCCCCGCTCGCGCAGAGCTCGGCGATGACGCGCACGGCCTCCTCGGCGTCGATCGTGAAGCGACGGCGTGCGCTCGTGAGCGCCGCGACCACGGTCTCGGTCAGCTCGCGGTAGAAGTCGTCCTGGTAGCGCACGAACCCGGCGGCGATCTCCGGGTCGCGCAGCGCGAGGAGCTGGAACTCGGCCTGCACGAGCCACCAGCGGCGGTCGTCGGACTGCAGCTCGAGGATGCGCGTGACGATCTCGACCACCTCGGCGTCGCCCAGCTCGACCGGGCCGTCACCGACGAGCGGGGTCAGGAAGCGGGCGACCCCGGCCTCCAGCTGCTCCATGCGCAGCGTCTTCTCGCGCTCCATGAGCGCGAAGAAGAGCTCCTCCTTGCTGGAGAAGTTCGAGTAGAAGGCGCCGCGGGTGAAGCCGGCGGCCTCGGCGATCGTCTCGACGCTGGCCGCTCGCACCCCCTGCTCGGCGAAGACGTCGAAGGCGGCGTCGAGCAGCCGGGCGCGCGTGCGCTGGCGCCTGGCCGACTCGGCGGGGGCGTCGTCGTGCTCGGCCTGCCGGTCCGCTGTCGTGCTGTCCAATGCTGAAACCTTCCTGAGCCCTGGTGCCGATACAGAAGTGTATTCGATACAGTCGTTCATCGGATACAACGGTGTATCGAAACCTCCGTCGACCCCTCACCGCTGGAGACCACGTGTCCTCGCTCCTCTATTCGATCGGCCGCTGGGCCTACCGCGCCCGCGCGCTCGTCGTCGGCCTCTGGGTCGCCCTCCTCGTGCTCCTCGGCGGCGGCGCGGTGCTGCTGAACCAGGGCACGGACAACAGCTTCAGCATCCCGGGCACCCAGTCGCAAGAGGCGCTCGACATGCTCAACCGCACCTTCCCCTCGGTCAGCGGCACGACGGCGAGGATCGTGGTCGTCGCCCCCGACGGCGCGACCGTCGACGACGCCGACATCCGGAAGCCGGTCGAGGACGCCGTGACGACCATCGGCGACATCGCGGGCGTCTCCGGCGCCACCTCCCCGTACAGCACGACGGTGAAGAACCTGATCTCCGACGACCGCTCGGCCGCGATCGTGAACGTGCAGCTGAAGGGCCAGGCGACCACGGTCTCCACGGCCACCAAGGACGCCGTGAAGGAGGCGGGGGCCGACCTGCAGAAGGCGCTGCCGGACGGGTCGCAGGTCGCCGTCGGCGGGGAGCTGTTCTCGCAGAGCCTGCCGACCGTGTCTGCCACCGAGCTGGTGGGCGTGGTGATCGCGCTGATCGTGCTCATCGTCACGTTCGGCTCGTTCATCGCCGCCGGGATGCCGCTCATCACGGCGCTGCTCGGCGTCGGGCTGTCGATCTCGCTGATCTTCATCGCGACCCTGTTCGGGTCCATCTCGTCGACCACGCCGCTGCTCGCCCTGATGCTCGGGCTCGCGGTGGGCATCGACTACTCCCTCTTCATCATCTCGCGACATCAGGGACAGCTGAAGGCCGGACTGGATCCGGAGGAGTCGGTGGCCAGGGCGGTCGCGACCGCGGGCTCCGCTGTCACCTTCGCCGGCATCACGGTCATCATCGCGCTGGCCGGGCTCGCGGTCGCCAACATCCCGTTCCTCACGACGATGGGGATCGCCGCCTCGGTGGCGGTCGCGATCGCGGTGCTGGTCGCGCTCACCATGACGCCGGCGCTGCTCGGCTTCGCCGGGGCGCGGCTGACGCCGGGGCGGCGGGCGGCCAGGCGGGCGGCGAAGAAGCCGCGTGCGCAGCAGGAGAGCACGGAGCAGGAGGGCACGGAGCAGCCCGCCGAGGCCGCGCAGCCCGCCACCGTCTCCACGCCCGGGTTCGGTCACTCCGCCGAGATCCCGGGAGGCTTCTTCCGCGGCTGGGTGCGCGCCGTGACCCGGTTCCCGCTCGTGACGATCATCGCCGTGGTGGTGGCACTCGGCATCGCGACCCTGCCCGCGATGCAGCTGCGGCTCGCGCTGCCCGACGCCGGCAGCCTCCCGACGGACAACTCCGCCCGGACGACGTACGACCTGGTCTCCGAGCACTTCGGCCCCGGCTTCAACGGGCCGCTGATCGTGACCGGGTCGATCATCTCGAGCACCGACCCGGTCGGTCTGATGGACAAGGTCGGCGCGGAGATCGCCGAGCTGCCCGGGGTGGCGGCGGTCCCGCTCGCGACGCCGAACGAGGGTGCGGACACCGGCATCGTGCAGGTCATCCCGACCACCGGCCCGGACGACCAGAGGACGGCCGAGCTCGTCGCCGAGCTCCGGGCGAAGCACCAGCACTTCCTCGACGAGTACGGCGTCGACCTCCAGGTCACCGGGGCGACCGCGGTGCAGATCGACGTGTCCGACCGGTTGGGCGGCGCGCTGCTGCCGTTCGGCATCCTCGTCGTCGGGCTCTCGCTCGTGCTGCTGACCATGGTGTTCCGGTCGATCGCGGTGCCGATCAAGGCCGCGCTCGGCTACCTGCTCTCGGTCGGCGTCGCCTTCGGCGTCGTGGCAGCGGTGTTCGAATGGGGCTGGGGCGCGGATCTGCTGCACATCGACAAGGTGGGCCCGGTGATCAGCTTCATGCCGATCATCCTGATGGGCGTGCTGTTCGGCCTGGCGATGGACTACGAGGTGTTCCTCGTCAGCCGCATCCGCGAGGACTACGTGCACGGCAAGGACGCCCGGCGCGCCATCCAGAGCGGGTTCGTCGGCTCGGCGAAGGTGGTCACGGCCGCCGCGATCATCATGTTCTCGGTCTTCGCCGCCTTCGTGCCGGAGGGCGACACCTCCATCAAGCCGATCGCGCTCGGGCTCGCGGTGGGCGTCTTCGTCGACGCGTTCATCGTGCGCATGACGCTCGTGCCTGCGGTGCTGCAGCTGCTGGGCGAGAAGGCGTGGTGGATGCCGCGCTGGCTCGACCGCATCCTCCCCTCGTTCGACGTCGAGGGAGAGGGCCTGCAGAAGGAGCTCGACCTCGCGCAGTGGCCGGAGCCGGGCACGCGGTACGTCGCGGCGGCCGACCGGCTCGCGGTCGAGGCGAAGGGGCGCACCCTGCTGCGCGACGTCTCCTTCCGGCTGGCCGACGGGGAGGTCCTGGTCGTCCACGGCGGCGACCGCACCGCCTCCCTCGCCCTCCTCATGGCGGTGGCGGGCCGCACCCGGGCGAGCGCCGGGACGATGAAGGTGGCGGGCTTCGTGCTGCCGACGCGCGGCGCCGCCGTGCGCGCGCGGACCGCGGTCGTGCGCTTCGGAGCCACCGAGACCCCGCTGGAGGACCTGCGGCTGGCGCTCGACGGCCGCCCGGAGCTGCTGGCGCTCGACGCCGTCGACACCGTGACCGACCCGGTCGAGCGGCACCGCCTCCGCTCCGAGCTGAGCGCGGCGCTCAGCCGGGCCAGGGTCGACGAGCGGCCGTTCGCGCTGGTCGTCAGCTGCGTCGATCCGGCCGGGCTCGACGACCTGCTCCCCGACGAGGTCGAGCCGAGCTCCGTGCTGCTCGCCGACGACTCCGCCGATCCCGACGGCGCGGCGCGACCCGCCGCGGCCGGCTCCCCCGACACCACCGATCACGCCGCCCACGCCGCGGCCCACCTGGAGAAGGCGAACACCCGATGACGACCCCCACCTCCCCGCTGCGCCGCCCGCGCTCGCTGTTCTCGCTGGAGCGGGTGCGCTCGGACAAGCGCATCACCTGGCTGACCGTGGCCGGCCTCATCCTGGTGCCGCTCGTGATCGGAGGCCTCCTGATCTGGGCGCTCTGGAATCCGACCGAGCGCCTCGGCGACGTGAAGGCGGCGGTCGTCAACCTCGACGAGCCCGCGAAGGTCAACGGCCAGACCGTGCCCCTCGGCCGCCAGCTCGCCGGCGGCCTGCTCGACACCGACAAGGACAACTTCTCGTGGGTGCTCACGGATGCGGATGACGCCGACGCCGGGCTCTCCGACGGCACGTACGTGGCCGTGGTCACCATCCCGAAGAACTTCTCGAAGGCCGCGACCTCGACCGCGGGCGACGCCGCGGCGGCCGGCCAGGCGACGATCGACGTGCGCACGAGCTCCACGTCGAAGCTGGTCGACCCGGCGATCAGCCAGGCCGTCACCACCACGGCCACCTCGGTGCTCAACAAGCAGCTGACGAGCACGTACCTCGAGAACGTGTACGTCGGCTTCAACACGCTGCACGACCAGCTGGGCCAGGCGGCGAGCGGGGCGAAGAGCCTCTCGGGCGGGCTCACTCAGCTCGCGAGCGGCACGCAGCAACTGGCCGACGGGGTCACGCCGCTGACGTCCGGCGCGACGGCGCTGGCCGACGGGACGGGACAGCTCGCCACGGGCGCATCGTCGCTGTCCGACGGCGTCGGACAGCTGGCGGACGGCGCGAGCGCGCTCTCGGGCGGGCTCACGACGCTGTCGACGCAGACCGGGGAGTTCGCGTCCACGCTGGGCGAGACGGTCGGCGCCGCGGCCGCGCTGCCGGGCGGCATCCGGCAGCTGGGCGGCGCCGCGGCCACGGCCGCCCAGAACGTCACGACCGGCACGGCCAACATCGGCGCGGCCGCCCAGGCCCAGTGCACCCCGGCGGCGATCGGCCTGAGCCCGCAGCTCGGGGCGCTGTGCACGGCGATCACGGAAAACCTCCCGAGCCTGCAGACCGGCATCGGCTACGCCTCGGGCGCAGCCTCCGGCGCGGAGGACGCCGCGACGAAGGCGGATGCGCTGGTCGGCGGCCTGCAGCAGTTCGCCGGCGGTGCGCAGCAGCTCGCGGGAGGCGCGGCGCAGAGCGCTGACGGCGCGGCGCAGCTCGCCTCGGGCGCCCAGCAGTCCGCCGACGGCGCCTCGCAGCTCGCCGACGGCGCCCAGCAGTCCGCGGACGGCGCCTCGCAGCTCGCGGACGGCCTCACGCAGCTCGGCGCGGGCGTGCAACCGCTCGCGACCGGGGCGCAGCAGTCGGCGTCGGGTGCCGCGTCGCTGGCGTCCGGCCTCGACAAGGCGGTCGACCAGCTGCCGAGCTACAGCAGCGGAGAGCGCACCAATCTGGCCTCGGTCGCCTCCGAGCCGGTGACGCAGAAGGCCTCGGGGGTGGAGGCGTTCGGCACGACGAGCGTGCCGCTGTTCGCCTCGGTGGCGCTCTGGCTCGGCGCGCTCGCGACGTTCCTGGTGCTGCAGGCGGTGTCGCGGCGGGCGCTGCTGACCTCGCGCGCCGCCGGGAGGATCGCGCTCGACGGGCTGCTCCCCGCCGCGGTGCTCGGCGCGATCCAGGGTGTCCTCGTCTCGGCGGTGATGGAGCCGGCCATGAAGCTCGACGCCGGCCACTGGTTCGGCTTCGCGGGCGCGGCGATCGTCGTCGGGGTCGCGTTCGCCGCGGTCAACCACGGGCTGACGGCGCTGCTCGGCGGGGTCGGGAGGTTCCTCTCCATGCTCGTGGTCGTCATCACGCTCGCGTCGGGCATCGTCTCGACCGCGCCCGCGTTCTTCGACGGCGCGCTGCCCTGGCTGCCGACCTTCCCCGCGATCACCGCGCTGCAGGGCGTCGTCGACGGGACGGCGGACGTGTGGCGGGGCCTCGGCGGACTGCTCCTCTGGGCGGCGCTCGGCTTCGCCCTCGCGCTGCTGGCGATCGCGCGCCGCCGCGTCATCAGCGCCGCGCAACTCCTCCCCGCCGAATAGGCCCTGTCTCTTATACACATCT
>NZ_JBPGXM010000142.1:0-9407 GCF_056755495.1 Leifsonia sp. KNZ12-8B | reverse complement strand
TCGGCAGCGTCAGATGTGTATAAGAGACAGGTGTCGGGGCGGCGGAGCGAGTGCGCCGGTCAGGGGCGGGGCCAGGACTGGGTGAAGCGGGTGAAGAGGGTCGCGAAGGTCTGAGCCTCCTCGGGGGTGAAGTCGGCCAGGGCCGCCTCTACGGCGCTGCGGCGGTGCGAGCGCACCTCGGAGAGCTGTGAGCGGCCGGCGGTCGTGAGCTCGAGCAGGGCGCGGCGCGCGTCGGACGGGTCGGGCACGCGGCGCACGTGGCCGCGCTCGACGCCCTCCTGCACCAGGCGGCTCGCGCGCGGCTGATCGACGCCGATCGCGGCGGCCAGGGTGCTGACCGAGAGCGGCTTGCCCGCGGTGTCGGCCGCCTCCAGCGCCTCCAGCATGCGGAAGCGTGCCATGCGGCCGAAGGCGGCGTCGCGCCCGCGGGCGCGTTCGGCGCCGCGGGAGCCGGTTGCGTCGGGCTGAGCGCCGGTGCCGGCGTCGCCGTGCGCGGACGGGCCGCCGTGACCGCCGGCGTCGGCCTGGCCGTGGGCGTCGCCGTGCATGTGGGGCCCACCGTGCCCGCGCGGCTCGCCGGGGTGAGAGCCGGGCCAGCCGCGGGACGGCCAGCCGCCGTGGGGGCCGTGGCCGGGGGCGCTCTCCCAGGGGCCGTGCTGCGGCCAGGGGCCGCGGCGGCGCGACGGGTCTCGGCGCAGAGCCGCGAGGGCGGCCTCGATCATCGCGACGACGTCCGCCGAGGGCGAACCCTCCTGGTCTTGACCACGCTCCGACATGTATGTAACTATACATTCAGTTGTAACGGTACATACAAATGGAAAGGCTTCATCCGATGACGAACCCCGACGACAGCAACACGAACGACACGAACACGAACACGAACGACACCAATGCCCCCGACCTCCCGCCCGGATACTGGTTCGGCGAGATCCAGGGCCGGCTGCGCGAGCGGATGCGCGACGCGCTCGCCGAGCAGGACCTGCGCCGCGGGAGCTGGCGCATCCTCCACCTGCTGGCAGACGGTCCGGCGACCCCGCAGGAGCTCGCCGACCGCCTCCCCCGCGGACGCCACCACGGGCGCGGGCACTCCGCCGCCGATCGGCGCCCCGGCTGGGTGGGCCGACCCGACTGGCGGGGAGGGCGCCCGCACCCCGGCCTGCGCCACCAGGACCCGGACCGGCAGCAGGGAGGTCCGCGCGCCGACGACGCCGAGCACCGGCCCGGCCACGGCGAGCACCCCCACCACCACGACGACCACCCCAACCACGGCGACCACCACCACGGCGACCACCCCGCCCACGGCGACCACCACCACGACGCCCACACCCACCACGACGACGCCGAGGCCGCCTTCGAGCGGGGATTCGAGCGCGGGTTCGTGCGGGGCTTCGGCGCCGATCCGCGTCGCTTCCTCGACCCGCGGATCGACCCAAGGGTCGACCCGCGGATCGACCCGCGGGCGCGCTTCGGCCGTCCCGGCTTCGGATACGGGGGCCCGGGATCACCTGAGCACGGGTTCCCCGGCCATCACGACCGCCGCTCCCCCTTCCACCCGCACCACCGGCCCCGCCGCATCGAGCGCACGCTCGCGGACTTCACCGAGCGCGGCTGGGTGTGGTTCGACGGCGAGCGCGCGACGCTGACCGACGAGGGGCGCGCCGCTCACGACGCCGCCGAGCAGCGGGTGGAGCAGGCGCGCGCCTCCCTCGCCGACGGAATCGAGCCCACTGACTGGGCGACGACCATGCGGACGCTCGAGCGGATGGCCCGGAATCTCGGCTGGGAGGGCCGAGCGTAGGCTGGTCGCATGACGCCACCGACAAGCCGTACCGGCCGCGAAGAGGTCGTGCTGCTCGCCGACGACGGCACCCCGATCGGCACGGCGGACAAGGCCACGGTGCACACGACGGCGACGCCGCTGCACCTGGCCTTCTCCTGCCACCTCTTCGACGGGGAGGGGCGCCTCCTCGTCACCCGGCGCGCGCTGAGCAAGGCGACCTGGCCGGGGGTGTGGACCAACTCGTTCTGCGGGCACCCCGCACCCGGCGAGGCCATCGAGGACGCGGTCGTCCGGCGCGCGCAGGATGAGCTCGGTGCCGCGATCGACAACCTCGCGCTCGCGCTCCCCGACTTCCGGTACCGCGCGGTCGACGCCGCCGGCATCGTCGAGTACGAGGTCTGCCCGGTGTACACGGCGACGATCGTGGGCGACGTCTCC
Organism: Leifsonia sp. KNZ12-8B; assembly: GCF_056755495.1. NCBI lineage: Bacteria > Bacillati > Actinomycetota > Actinomycetes > Micrococcales > Microbacteriaceae > Leifsonia > Leifsonia sp. KNZ12-8B. The sequence goes on along the minus strand of NZ_JBPGXM010000142.1, from coordinate 7,189 downwards.
CCCTCGGCCGCCGAGGTCGCCGAATGGGAGTGGGTCGATCCGCGCCTCCTGCTCACCGCGGTCGACGCGACACCCTGGGCGTTCAGCCCGTGGCTGACCCTCCAGCTGCCCGCGCTGTACGCCGAGACCGGGGTCGAAGCCTCGGGTCAGCTGTGAGAACCGCTCATATTCTCCACCTGTGAATGAAGCTGTGGATAACCGGCCCGGCCCATGCCGGCGGCGGCATCAGTTCGCCCACACGCGGTCGACGCTGAGGCGGGGGACGAGCGCCCCATCGGACCCGTCGCTCCACTCAGGGAAGTCGAACACCGCCAGCATCAGCTGCAGCGGGTAGGCGGGCGGATCGTCGAGCAGGCGCAGCACCCGGCCGTCGACCGAGAAGGCCGCGCGGGAGTCGTCCCAGCGCGCCTCGTACGCGTGCGGCTCGGTGACGTCGATCGGCACGGGGATGCGCGCGAAGTCCTCGGCGAGGTGCGGGTCGCGGAAGCGGTGGAAGCCCATGCCGACGAGCGCACGATCGCGCGCGACATCCCGCCCGAACACCTCCATGACGCACAGCTCGCCGCTGCGCTCGGGCTCGTCCTCGAACCCGACCAGCCACAGCGACGCCATCGACCGTGGGGAGAGGTGGAGGGAGGCCCGCAGCCCGGCCCGCGCCTCCCTCGGCCCGCCGCCCACGAGGCAGCCGCGGAACTCCTCCTGCGCCTCCCGCACGGTCTGGCCGTCGAGGAACGGCTGCTGCGCGACCGTCGAGCCGACCGGGCCGGAGAAGTTGCCGGTCTGCAGACCCGAGACCCGCAACGGCGTCTCGTGCACCCCCTCCGCCCACAGCCCCTGCTCGGGCGGGATGGTCAGCTCGAGGTGGGAGGAGCGGAGGCGGTAGGTCGCGCGCGAGGCGTCCTTAGAGCTCCACGCGGGCAGGTAGTGCGGCAGCCAGACGCTGCGGTCGAGCTCCGGCTCGTCGAAGTCGTCGAACACGGGTCCGCCGGCCCTTGCGGTCAGGCCGTCCGGGTGGCGTCGATGTGCTGCTCGAGCCACCAGGTGCGACCGCCGTCGTCCGAGACCCAGCCGTCCCACTCGAACGCGTCGTCCGAGATGCTGGAGAAGTTCCAGCGGATGGGCCGGCCGTCGGTCTGCGTGCCGTCCTGCCGGATCCCGTCGCGGTGGTGGGCGGTGGCCACGAGCGTGCAGAAGTCGCCGGCCGCCGCGCCGAACCAGCTCACCCGCCAGCCGCCGAGCGCGGGATCGTAGACGCGGATCGTGGTGCCGCGGGCGGCGCCCGCGTCATCGTCCACCGGGACGAGCACATCCTGCACGGCGAGCCCGCCGAGCGTGTACGCGAAGATCCAGTCGGCCGTCGACTCCCGCCACGCGCCGGTCGTCTCGTCGAGCAGCCGCGTCTCGGCGCGCCACGAGCCGACCAGCTGGCCGAACAGGTGGACGCGCTGCCCGCGCTCGGGGCTGGGTCCCGCCGCGATCAGGGCCCTGGCGAATGCGGCGTCGGTCGTCTCGCTCATGTGCGCCCCTTCCGGCGTGCTCGGTGGTGTCAGCCGACCGGCCGTCCCGCCTCCGTGCTGGAGACGTCGGTCCGGTGGAAGTTGAGGAACGAGCGGGAGGCCGTGGGGCCGCGCTGCCCCTGGTAGCGCGAGCTGTACTCGGTCGAGCCGTACGGCTTCTCGGCGGCGGAGGAGAGCCGGAAGAAGCACATCTGGCCGATCTTCATGCCCGGCCACAGCTTGATCGGCAGGGTGGCGACGTTGCTCAGCTCGAGGGTGACGTGACCGGAGAAGCCCGGGTCGATGAAGCCGGCGGTGGAGTGGGTGAGCAGCCCCAGCCTCCCGAGCGAGCTCTTGCCCTCGAGCCGCGCGGCGACGTCGTCGGGCAGGCTGACCAGCTCGAACGTCGACCCGAGCACGAACTCGCCGGGGTGCAGGATGAACGGCTGGTCGGCGTCGACCTCCACGAACCTGGTCAGCTCCGGCTGGTCGACGGCCGGATCGATGAACGGGTACTTGTGGTTGTCGAACAGCCGGAAGAACCGGTCGAGCCGCACATCGATGCTCGACGGCTGGATCATGGCCGGCTCGAACGGCTCCAGAGCGATGCGCCCGGCGCCCAGCTCGGCCTTGATGTCACGGTCGGAGAGAAGCACGGGGCCAGCCTAGCGGGACGCGCGCGCCCGCGGGCGGGATCGGGCGAGCGCGGGCGACGGGAGGCGGTCGGCGGGTGAGATCGCGGGTCACTCAGCGGGGGTCGACGCGGACGGTCGCCGCCCGGGTCTTCTCGGTCGCCATCGGCGGGTAGTAGGGGCTGGTGCCGTACTTCGCCTCGTACGCACGATCCGCCCGATGCGATAGCTTCCGCGGAAGCTACTGCGCTAGGGTGCCCGTATGACGAACACGTCGCTGCGGGTGTCGGTGGTCCAGTTCGAGGCCGTGCCCTCCGATCCGGAGGCCAACCTCGCGACCGTCCGCGCCCTGGCGGCCTCCGCCGCCGCCGACGGCAGCCGGCTGGTCGTCTTCCCCGAGCTGTGCCTGCTCGGCTACTGGCACCTGACGAAGAAGACGGCCGAGCAGCTCCACGCGCTCGCAGAGCCCGCCGACGGCCCCCTGGTCGCCGAGCTGCGGGCGATCGCGCGCGAGCTGGGCGTCGGCATCGGCGCCGGTTTCCTGGAGGCCGCCGACGGCACCCTCTACAACTCCTATGCGGTCTGCTTCCCCGACGGGTCGACGCACATCCACCGCAAGCTGCACGCGTTCGAGCACGAGGCGATCAGCAGCGGCGACCGGTTCACCGTCTTCGATTCGCCGTGGGGCGTGCGGATGGGCATCCTGATCTGCTGGGACAACAACCTGGTCGAGAACGTGCGGGCCACCGCTCTGCTGGGCGCCACCGTGCTCATCGCGCCGCACCAGACCGGCGGGACGAACTCGCGCAGCCCCCACGGCATGAAGGTGCTCCCCGCCGAGCTCTGGCAGAACCGGCACACCGACCCGGCCGCGCTGGAGGCCGCCGCCAACGGCCCCTCCGGCCGGGAGTGGCTGCTGCGCTGGCTCCCGGCGCGGGCGCACGACAACGGGATCTTCGTGCTGTTCGCCAACGGGATCGGGCCGGACGACGACGAGATCCGCACCGGCAACGCGATGATCCTCGACCCGTACGGCCGCATCGTCGCCGAGACGCCGGCGCCCGCGGAGGCCGTGGTCACCGCCGACCTCGACCTCGACCTGCTGCCGCTCGCGACCGGGCGGCGCTGGCTGCTGGGCCGGCGGCCGGAGCTCTACGGCATCCTCACGCGGCCCTCCGGCCTGGAGCGCGACGCCCGGGCCGCGCGTCACTCGGCGGAGGGCGTGCCGGCGTCGTTCCGGGTGGAGGACGACGTCACGGACTGAGGGGCGTGCCGAGTCTCTCGGCGAGCGCCCGCGCGCGTTCCAGGAGGTCGGCAGCAGCAGCCTGGTCGAAGCCCGCCTGCGCCGCACGCCCGGCCGCGTAGCCGGCGAGGTACGCCGACAGCGGGGCGGCGGGCCGGACGACGTTGTGGGCCGCGTCTCGCGCCAGGGCGAGCACGGGCGCCATCACCTCGGCCGGGATGTCCGTGCCCAGCTCGCGGTTCAGCAGGCGCAGCCAGGCCTCCAGCTCGGTCATGCCAGGATCCTCTCTCGGGCCGCCACGAGGTCGGCGGGCGTATCGATGTCGTCGCTGAGGCCGCCGGGGTCGGGCACGATCTCCAGGCGCGCGGCGGCGACGAGCGCGCGGGCGGGCGCAGCGGTGAGCGCATCGGCGGCGCGCAACCGGTCGACGGCCTCCCGCAGAGTGGCCGCGCGGTACACGCCGCACAGCCACTGCGGGCGGCCGGACGCGTCGGTGAGGACGACGCCGTCGCTGCGGGTGTCGCCGCTGTCCGGGAGAAGAAGGGCGGAGGCGGTGAGGAGCAGCGCCACGGCCTCCGGGGCGCGGGCGATGTCGCAGGCGAGGACAAGCACGCGGTCGGCCGAGGGCGCGCGGCGGGCCAGCGCGTCGAGCCCCGCCGCGACGGCTGCGGCCGGACCGGCGAAGGGCGGCTCCTCCCGCGTCACCGTGGCCGCGGGGTGCGAGGCGACCTCGCGACCCAGCTCGGGCGGCCCGACCACCGCCACGGCCATCCCCGCGGTCGCGCGCAGCGCCCGCTCCAGGAGGGTCTCCCCCGCCAGCCGCACCCCGTGCTTCGGAGTGCCGAGCCGGCGCGCCCGGCCGCCGGCCAGGACGATCGCGGCGACGCGGGAGGCGTCCACCGACCCGGTCATGCCGGCTCGATCACCCGGACGAGCTGACCGGGGAGCACATCGCCCACGTCGGCGTCGACGACCGCGATCATCGGAGCCGAGAACATCGCCGACAGGGCGTGCGACGCGTGCGACGGCCGTCCGAACGGGGTCACGGCGAGGCTCCCGTCGGGCCGGTCGGCGACGATGAGCGGAACGAAGCGGACCGTGCCCGCCGACCCCTCCCAGCCCTCCGACACCGTCTCGGCGGACGGCTGCGCGGCGACCGGCCGGCCGGAGAGCACGTCGAGCGCCGGCCGCACGAACGCCTCGAACGAGACGAACGCCGCCGTCGGCGTCCCCGGCAGGGCGATCCACGGCACGCCGTTCCAGGTGCCGTGCGCCTGCGGACGACCCGGCCGCATCGCGACGCGGGCGAGCATCCCGCCCGGCGACACCGCGGCGGCGCGGCCGAGCAGGTCGTGCGATCCGGCGCCGAGACCGCCCGTCGAGACGACGAGGTCGGCGCCGGTGGACGCCGCGTCCATCGCCGCGGCGAGCGAGCCGGCGTCGTCCGCGGCGCGGTGACAGCCGACGACCTCGCCGCCGAGAGCCGTCACCGCCGCCCGCAGGTAGACCGCGTTGGAGTCCGGGATGGTTCCCGCGGCCTCCACCGGACCCGGCTCGCGGAGCTCGTCGCCGGACGAGACGATGGCGACGCGCGGGCGCCGGACCACCGGGACCTCGGCATGTCCGGCGGCCGCCAGCAGGGCGAGCGCACGCGCGGTCAGCGTCGCGCCGGCCGGCAGGAGGGGGGCACCGACCGCGACGTCCTCCCCGGCGCGGCGGATGTTCGCCTTGCCGGGGTCCCAGAGCTCGACGGTCGCACCCTCCACGAACCGGCCGGGCATCGAGCACTCCACCGGCACGACCAGGTCGGCTCCGGCGGGGACGGGCGCGCCGGTCATGATGCGCACCGCCTCCCCGGCGCCGATCGCTCCGGCAGCACCCGGCCCGGCCGGGCGATGTCCGACGACGGCGAGCCGCACCGGGCGGTCTCGGGTGGCACCCGCCACGTCCGCGGCCCGCACGGCGAAGCCGTCCATCGCGGCGTTGTCGAACAGCGGAACCGGCTGCCGGGCCGCGATCGCCTCCGCGGTCACCCGTCCGAGCGCCTCCACGACCGCGACGCGCTCGGACCCCAGCGGCCGCACCAGCGCCAGCACGGCGACCCGATACCCCTCGACCGTGCACGCGACCGCCCCGGCCGACCCGCTCATCCTGCTCTCGACCTGTCTCATGCGCCCACGCTACGCAGGCGCGATGTCGGCGCGGTTGCCCGGCGATCACGCCCCGTTACGTTCCCCTCACACGGCCCGCGGTGCGACGAGAGGTCTTCGTTACGCCGCCTTCACGTCGTGCGTCGTCCGCGGAAACACGCGGTCCCTAGCGTGGTGCCACCCACCGAGTCCAGGAGGTCCGCCATGACCAGCACCGCGCACGAACCGACCACGACGGCCCCGGGCGGCACGCCCCTCCCCACCGCGGCGGCGGCGCCGGCGCTCACGTTCCGGCCCGGCCGCTGGATCGAGGGCTGGAACGCCGAGGACCCCGCGCAGTGGCGCGACCAGGGCGCCGCGATCGCGCAGCGCAACCTGCGCTGGTCGATCTTCGCCGAGTTCCTCGGCTTCGTGGTCTGGCAGCTGTGGTCGATCGTCGTCGTCGCGCTGCCGGCCGCCGGCTTCACGTTCGACACCGGGCAGACGTTCTGGCTGATCTCGATGCCGAGCCTGGTCGGGGCGACCCTGCGCTTCCCGTACACGTTCATGGTGCCGCGGTTCGGCGGCCGCAACTGGACGATGATCTCGGCCGCGCTCCTGCTCATCCCGGCGATCGGGCTCGCGCTCTGCGTCGCCAACCCCGAGACGCCGTTCGCGGTGATGCTGCTGGTCGCCGCGCTCGCGGGGTTCGGCGGCGGCAACTTCGCGAGCTCGATGGCGAACATCACCTACTTCTACCCGCAGCGCAAAAAGGGCTGGGCGCTCGGCCTGAACGCCGCCGGCGGCAACCTGGGAGCAGCGGTGGCGCAGTTCGCGGTACCGATCGTGATCACGGTCGGCGCCGGAGCGTCCCTCCAGCTGCCGCTCGCCGGGCTGGTGTGGGTGCCGCTCATCATCGTGGCCATCGTCGGCGCCGGGCTCCGGATGGACAACCTGGCCAACGCCCGCGCCGACGTGAAGGCGTCGCTCGCGGCCCTCCGCGCACCCGAGCTGTGGCTGATGGCGCTGCTCTACATCGGCACGTTCGGCTCATTCATCGGGTTCTCGGGCGTCTTCCCGAAGCTCATCGCGGACCAGTTCCCCGGCTTCAGCACGTTCCCCGTTGCCGGCGCAACCCTGTCGCTCGCGTTCCTCGGCGCGCTGGTGGGCTCGCTCGCGCGCCCGTTCGGCGGGCGGCTGGCCGACCGGTTCGGGGGCAGCGCGATCACGATCGTGGCGTTCGTGGTGATGGCGGCGGGCGCGCTCGCGGTCATCGCGACACTGCCGCTCGAGAACTTCTGGCTGTTCCTCGGGTTCTTCCTGGTGCTGTTCGTCGCGAGCGGCGCGGGCAACGGGGCGACCTACCGGATGATCCCGACCCTCTTCGCCCTGCGCTCCGGCGCTGCCGACGGCCACAGCTCGGCGGGCGACGTCTCCGCCCAGCGCACGGCGGCGGCCGCGCTCGGCATCGTGTCGGCCTTCGGAGCGTACGGCGGGTTCGTCATCCCCCAGGTGCTGTCGCTGTCCAAGACGACCACGGGCGGCTACGAGGCCGGTCTGGGCTGGTTCGTCGCCGCGTACGCCGTGCTGCTGGCGATCACGGTGGCGGTCGCAGTGCACGGGCGTCGCCGCGGCGTGCGGATCTGACGGCAGGCCCCGGCATGTCCGCCGCGACCGTGGCCCCCTCCC
>NZ_JBPGXM010000141.1:0-9600 GCF_056755495.1 Leifsonia sp. KNZ12-8B | reverse complement strand
CGCCCCGCCCGCCTCCGCCCCTCCCTCCCATCGACTTGGCGCAACACGCCGCCTGCGGCGACGCCCATGCGGCGTGTCGTGACAAGTGGATGGGGCCTTGCCCCGCTCGCCGCACGCGCGGATGGTGGGAGGCATGGAGCATCACACCCACGAGGACAAGTCGACCGTCGCCGAGCGCCTCACCGGGGTCCGCGACCCGCGCGACCCCGACGGCCTGCTGACGGTCGAGGAGGACGCCGATCGGCCCGACCCTGCCCGCTACGGCCGCCCCGAGACCGACACGCTGGCGCGCGAGCAGGCGCACTACGACGAGGTGCGTGCGCGCACCGAGGCTGGGCAGGAGCGCAGCATGCCGCGCCCGCCGGAGAGGCACGGCGTCACCAGCCTGGACTGAGCGCGCACGGCGTCAGGCGGCCGCCGCCGGGCCGTGCCACCCGGCGCGAGAATGGCTGGATGGCCTACAACGCGACCGAGCGCAACATCCCGCTGGCGGTGAACCGGATCGAGGTGGAGGCGGAGGTGCCGTTCGAGACCCTCCGCCGCGCCTTCGAGGCCGAGGTCCCTCCGCTCGACACCGACCACCTGCGCCGCCTGCTCGACCAGGGGGCCGAGTGGAGGCGCATCGCGGCGGAGACGGCGAGCGGCTCCATCCACCGCTTCGTCCGGTTCTGGTCCGACTCGGCGACGCCGGTGATGCGCGTCGGAGGCGCCGACACCGGGAGTGCCGCGTACCTCATCGGCGATTACGCGACGGCCGCGCGCATGTTCCGCCACGATGCCGGCGTCATGCTCTACACGCCGATCCGCGTCGAGCTGCACGCGACCAGGAACGGCCGCACCATCCTGTCGGCGGACCAGCCGAGCACGCAGCTCTCCGGCTTCGGCAGCAACAAGATCACCCAAGCCGCCTACGAGCTCGATCGGATGCTGGGCGACCTCATCGAGGAGCTCGGGCTCCCGCGGCCGAGCCGGTTGCGGCTCTAGCGCTGCGCGGCTGTAGCAAAGCGCGGCTGTAGCGCCGCCGCCGGCGCGTTCTATAGTCGAACACGTGACCGCCGCCGCTCCCGCCCCCGACTCCGCGCCTCCGCTGCAGACGCTGTCCCGCGGCATCCGGATGCTGGAAGTGCTGGCCGACGCCGGCGAGCCGCTCACCATCGCCGAGACCGCGGCACGCCTGGGGCTGCACCGCTCGATCGTGTACCGGCTGCTGCGGACGCTGGAGGAGCACGGGCTGGTCGTCCGGGATGCCGCCGGCGCCATCCAGCTCGGCCCGCGGATGGCGACCCTCGCCCGCTCGGTGTCGCACGACCTCCAGTCGGCCGCTCTGCCGCAGCTCACCGCGGTCGCCAACGAGCTCTCGATGACCGCGTTCCTCGCGGTGCTCGACCGCCACGACGTGGTCACGCTGGTCTCGGTCGAGCCGACGAGCGCGCACGCGACCGTCGCCCAGAAGCCGGGGACGCGGCATCCGCTGGCCTCCGGAGCGCCCGGCATCGCCATCCAGTCGGCGCTCACGGAGGCGCAGTGGAGCGCGCTGCCCGAGGAGCACCCGCGGCAGGAGGCGGGGGAGGCGCGCGCCCGCGGCTACGCCACGAGCCACGACGAGGTGATCCCGGGGCTGGCGTCGGTCGCCGTGCCGCTCGCGCTGCCGCGTCAGCCCGTGGCGGCGCTCGCCGTCGTGTACGTGGCGAACGGCCGCGACACCGACGCGATCGGCCGCCGCCTCCGCACCGCGGCCCAGACGGTCGCGGCCTCCCTCCACTAGCACCCGCCGAGTACGCGCGGATTCGAGCAGAAACCGCCGAGTACGCGGAGATTCTGCGTACTCGGCGGTTTGCGGCCGGGTCAGGAGACGGTCGCGGCGGAGAGGATCGGCGCGAAGAACGCGGCCAGCTCGTCGGTCGCCGTCAGCGGCAGCACGTGAGCGACGTACTGGTCGGGGCGGACCACGACGACCGCTCCCGCGCGGTCGATGCCGCGGCTCTCGAAGATGTCGTCGCCGGGCCGGGCGGCGTACACCTTCTCGTAGTCGACCAGCCGGAACGGACCCGTGTGCGGGAGGAACACCTCCGGCACGGCTCCGAGGTCGACCCCCGTGTGGTCCTGCTGGTACACCACCTTCACGTCGAACCAGGCGTCGAGGTCGAGCCCGGCCGGGGTCGCGGCGAGCGGAGACGCGGGGGACGACGCGAGCCAGTCGGCCAGGGCCGCGGTGGGCGTCCCTGCGCGGGCGGCCGGCGCGGCGTCGGCGAAGACGTAGATGCGCCAGCGTCCGTCGGCCCTGGCGTGGTGGCCCAGGTGCACGGGGTTCGTGTCGCACACGCGCTCGACGACCGCCGACTTGAAGCGCTTGCCGATCGGGAAGCCGCTCGCCAGCTCCTGGTGCGCAGCCTCCCCGACGATGAGGGAGGGCGCGTACTCGGTCATGAACCCGGCCGGGAACTCGGCCGTGCGCACGTAGAACTCCTCCAGCTCCGAGGGGGAGTCGAACTCCTCCGGCTTCTTCGCCATCATCGACGACCACTGCTTGTCGAAGTCGATCAGGTTCTTCGCGACGACCTGCCGCTCGGCCGAGTACGTGGCGAGCAGCGCCTCGGGGGAGCGTCCCTCGAGCACGTGCCCGAGCTTCCAGCCGATGTTGAAGCCGTCCTGCATCGAGACGTTCATGCCCTGGCCCGCCTTGGCGCTGTGCGTGTGGCAGGCGTCGCCGGTGATGAAGACGCGGGGCGTGCGGGTGCCGCGGTCCTCCGGCAGCACGTCGTCGAAGCGGTCGGTGAGCCGGTGGCCCACCTCGTAGACGCTGTGCCAGGCGACGTTGCGCACGTCGAGCGTGTACGGGTGGAGGATGTCGTTGGCCTTCGCGATGATCTGCTCGATCGTGGTCTGCCGCACGGCGCCGCGGTCGTCGGCAGGCACCTCGCCGAGGTCGACGTACATCCGGAACAGGTGCCCTCCCTCGCGCGGGATCAGCAGGATGTTGCCCGCCTCCGACTGGATCGAGCATTTGGTGCGGATGTCGGGGAAGTCGGTCACGGCGAGCGTGTCCATGACGCCCCACGCGTGGTTGGCCTGGTCGCCGGCGAGGTGGCAGCCGATCGACTCGCGCACCTTGCTGCGGGCGCCGTCCGCGCCGATGACGTACTTCGCGCGCACGACGCGCTCCTCGCCCTCCCGGTCGCCGGAGGTGTGCACGAGGGTGACGGCGACCGGGTACTCGGCGTCGTCGTCGACGGTCAGGCCGCGGAACTCGTAGCCGTAGTCGGGCGTCAGGCGGCCCGGCGAGTTCGCGGCGAACTCGGCGAAGTAGTCGAGCACGCGCGCCTGGTTGACGATCAGGTGCGGGAACTCGCTGATCCCGGTCGGGTCGTCGACCGCGCGGGCGGCCCGGTGGATGCGGGAGGGGTCGGCCGGGTCGGGCTTCCAGAACGCCATCTCGGTGATGCGGTACGCCTCCGCGGTGATCCGCTCGGCGAAGCCGAACGCCTGGAAGGTCTCGACGCTGCGGGCCTGGATGCCGTCCGCCTGGCCGATCGCGAGCCTCCCGGGCCGCCGCTCCACCAGACGCGTCACGACGTCGGGGAACTGCGCGAGCTGGGCCGCCGCGATCATGCCGGCGGGACCGGAGCCGACGATGAGCACGTCGACCTCGTCTGGCAGCTCGGCCGGGCGGTCGAGACCGATGCCGGCGGCGGGCTCGACCCGCGGGTCGCCCGACACGTAGCCGTGGTGGTGGAACTGCACAGGAACTCCTCACATCGTCGTGAGCGGTCGCATCGGTGCGAGCGGATCCGCCGTCGTTCGATATCAGAACACGATGTTCTGATATCGCCCACTCATGGTACGGCGGGCGGATGCGCGCGGGCAACCTCCCTCCGACGAGGGCTGGCGAGGCCGGTGACCGGTCGGCAGAGTGAGTCCATGAGTCACGCGAGCAGCGCCTTCCTCACCGGTTTCTCGGCCGACCCCGATTTCGACTTCGACCTGCGCGTGGTGCTCGGCTCGGCCGTCGAGCGCGCCGCCGACCCCGGCGAGGTGTTCGCGGCGACCGCCGGCGTGCACAAGGGCGACCATCCCGGCTGGTTCGCCGCGTGGCGCGACCTCGGGAGGCGCGCGAAAGCCGCCGGGGACGCCGCCTCCGCCGCGGGGCACCGGGTCAGCGCCGCCGAGGCGTACCTGCGCGCGGCGAACTACTCCGGGGTGGCGGTCAACGCGGTCAGCGGGCTCGCGGACGAGAGCGAGCTCCTCCCGACCTTCCGGGAGACGCGGGAGGCCTGGGAGGCGTTCGTCGCGCACACCGACGCGCGGGTCGAGACGGTGGCGATCCCGTACGAGGGCACGACCATGCCGGGCTGGTTCTTCCGCGCGGAGGCCGTCGGCGCGGACCCGGCCGCTCCCACGCTCGTCGCGGTGAACGGGAGCGACGGCTCGGTCGCCGCACTGTGGGCGGCCTGCGGCGCGCCGGCCCTGCGCCGCGGCTACAACGTGCTCCTGTTCGACGGCCCCGGTCAGCAGTCGATGCTGTTCGAGCGCAACGTGCCGTTCCGGCCCGACTGGGAGAACGTGCTGACGCCCGTGTTCGACGCCGTGGCGGGGTACGACGGCGTCGACGGGTCGCGTATCGCGGTCTACGGCATCAGCCAGGCCGGGTACTGGGTCTCGCGGGCGCTCGCGTTCGAGCACCGCTTCGCCGCCGGCATCGTGGACCCCGGCGTCGTCGACGTCTCGACCTCCTGGACCGATCACATGCCGAAGAACATGATCCGGCTGCTCGACGAGAGCGAGGATGACAAGTTCGATCGCGACATGGCCATGGGCATGAAATTCTCGGCGCAGCTGTCCAGCACGTGGGCGTTCCGGGCCCGGCCCTACGGCACGTCCGGGTACGCCGAGACGCTGAAGGCCGTGCGGCAGTACACGGTCGAGCACTTCGCCGCGCAGATCACGACGCCGCTCCTGATCACCTCGCCCGAGGATGAGCAGTTCTGGCCCGGGCAGTCGGAGCGCCTCGCCCAGCTGACGTCCGGGGTGTCGACGCTGGTGCCGTTCACGGCCGCGGAGGGGGCGAACTATCACTGCGAGCCGCTGGCCCGCGGCCTCACCGCGCAGCGGATGTTCGACTGGCTGGACGAGCGTCTCGCCCTCTGACACGCAGGTGCGGCACGAGCGCCTCCACGAGCTCGGCGGGCGCCTCCTCGGCCATGTGGTGCCCGGAGTCGATGCCGTGTCCGCGCACGTCGTCGGCCCACTCCCGCCAGATCGCCAGCGGATCGCCGAACAGCTCTTCGAGGTCGTCCCGCAGCGACCACAGGGCGAGCAGGGGAGGCTTCAGCCGGCGTCCCGCCGCACGGTCGGCCTCCTCGTCAGTCCGGTCGACGGTGAGGCCCGCGCGGTAGTCCTCGAGCATCGCCGTGACGACCTCGGGACGGTGCACCGCCTCCCGCCGCTCGGCGAAGTTCTCGACGCCCATCGCCTGCGGGTCGCCGCCGTACCAGGCGTCCGGGTCGGCGAGGATCACCCGCTCCGGCGTCCGCGGCTGCGCGAAGAAGAACCAGTGGAACCACGCTGTCGCGAACGCGGGGGTCATGCGCTCGAGGTGCTCGACGATCGGGATGCTGTCGAGGAGCGCGACCGTCGTCACCGCCTCCGGGTGGTCCATCGCCAGCCGGAAGGCGACGTAGCTGCCGCGATCGTGTCCGACCAGGTGGAAGCGGTCGTGCCCGAGCGCACGCACGAGGGCCAGCACGTCCTCCGCCATCGCCCGCTTGGACGCCTGCGCGTGGTCGGGGCGTGGCGCGGGTGCCGTCGAGCGGCCGTAGCCGCGCAGGTCCGGCACGATCACGCGGAAGCCCTGCTCGACCAGAAGGGGCGCGACGCGGTGCCACGTCGCGCCGGTGCGCGGATGCCCGTGCAGCAGCACGACGGGCTCGCCGCCCTGGTCGCCGCCGATGCGGACGTGGGCCGTCGCGTCGGCGCCGACCGGGATGTCGGCGATCTCGAAGCCGTCGAACATCCCCGTGCGGTCAGACCTGCTCGCGGAGGTTGCGCGCGATCGCGTCGAGCGACGCCTCCAGCGCCTCCTGGATGCCGTCGTGCTCGTGCGTCGTGTGGATGGTCAGCTCGGCCGTGCCGTCGTCGATCCGCAGCGAGCCGTGGTACTCGTGCGGTCCCGGCGCCGACCAGCGCACCTCGCGGGCGGCGGTGTCGACGTCGAACTCGGCCTCGGAGGTGACGGTCTCGTCCTCGCCGTCGCGGTCGACGTCGACCTGGGCGGTGGTCTCGACCTTGCCGTCAGGGAGCTCGTGGGCCTGCGTCATCCGCGGGAAGTAGGCAGGGAGGTTCTCGGGGTTCGAGATGTAGTCGAAGTAGAGGTCGGCGTCTCCATCGAGCGGCCGGCTGGCGGTGTAGGTGGGCATGCCGCGACCGTACGCCGGGTCCGCGGGCTCCGGGAGGGGCGCCGTGCGCCTCCGCCGCGGCTGCAGCTCGCTGACGATGACGCCCGCGACGATCAGCGCGGCGCCGAGCACGGCGACGAGGGGGAGGCGGTCGCCGGCGAGACGCCCGATGATCCCGCCCCACACCGGCTCGCCTGCGTAGATGATGGTCGCCCGCGTCGGCGAGACCGACCGCTGCGCCCAGTTCATGGTGAGCTGGATGACGCAGCTCGCCACCCCGAGCCCCACCGCGGGCAGCAGCCACGCCCACGAGAACGGAGGTGCGGCCTCCCCGACCACCGGCATGATCGCGAAGCCGAGCAGCCCGGCGACGAGCAGCTGCACGACGGTCACCCGGCGCACGTCGGCGACCCGGGCGAACGCGCTGATCAAAATGATCTCGGCCGCGATCGGCAGGGTGCTCACGAGCGTGACGACCTCGCCCTCTCCGAGCCCGATCCGCACGGCGTCCGCACCGGCGAGCAGCAGCAGCCCGAGGAATGCCAGGCCGACCCCGACGAGGGTGAGCGCGCGCGGCGCCCGCCGCAGCACGATCCACTGCAGCAGCGGGACGAGCGGCACGTAGATCGCGGTGATGAAGGCGGAGGTGCTGCTGCTGATCGTCTGCAGTCCGTGCGTCTGCAGGCCGTAACCGAGTGCGATGGTGACGCCGATGGCCGTGCCGGCGCCGACATCGCGCCACCGCATCCCCCGCAGCGCACGATGGAACAGGACGGCGCTGAGCACGCCAGCGACCAGGAAGCGCAGCCCGACGAAAAACCACGGCCCGCTGTGCCGCATCGCCAGGTGCACGATCAGGAATGTCGAGCCCCACAGCGCCGTGATCGCGATGAGCGCGAGCTCCTGGCGGGAGAAGCGGATCGCGCGGAGGGTATGCAGCATGCGGTCGTCCGGGAGGGCGGGGCGGTCGGGGTCGCCTTCGAGCGTATCGTCAGGCGGCGCGTTCACCGTCCCGTGGTAGACCGAGGGCTATGACGGACGCCCTGCGCGCGGACCCTCCCGTCGGGGGGACCCTCAGTTACATCGACTCCCTGATCCCGTCGCTCGTCCCGAGCGAGCGGCGCGTGGCGCAGGAGGTCGTCGAGCGGCCGGAGGACGTGTCGATGATGTCGGCCGCCGACCTCGCCTCACGGACCGGAACCTCGGCGGCGACCGTCATCCGCGCGTGCCAGAGCATGGGGTTCAAGGGCTTCCAGCACCTGCGGCTGCTGCTCCTGCGCGACCTGCCGTCCCGGCTCGAGCCGGTGGGCGGCAGCCACGAGGGCGCGCCGCGCGACTGGCTGCCGTCGATGTTCCGGTCGGCGGGGGAGGAGCTGGCGAGCGCGCTCGCACCGCTGGACTTCGACGCGTTCGACCGGGCCGTCCAGGCGATGGTCGGGGCGCGCCGCCTGCTCATCGTCGGCAACGGCGCTTCGGCTCCGATCGCGCAGCTGGCCAGCCTGGGGTTCCTGAACTCGAGCAGGCCGAGCGAGGCCCCCGCCGACGCGGTCGTGCAGCAGCTGACGGCGCGGGCGCTGCGCAGCGGCGATGTCTGCGTGTGCGTCAGCGCCAGCGGCTCGAACGGCGTCACGCTGAGCTCCGCGGAGGCGGCGGCCGGCGCGGGCGCGACGGTGATCGGCGTGACCAGCTATCAGCGTTCGCGGCTGAGCGAGCTCTCCGACATCACCCTGGTGTGCGGCGCCTCCATCTCGAAATGGTCGACCGGGCTCATCACGGGGAACGTGGCGCACGTCCTCCTCTTCGCCGGGCTGGAGCTCGCCATCTCGGCGGCGGGCGGCCTCCCGCCGACCGACCCGGCGGTGATGGACGGCGTCATGAACGTCGTCGGCATCGACCAGGAGGGCGAGTTGAACGAATAGCTGCCGTCGCGTCCCCGCGATGTCGCCTGCTGTTCACCTGGGGGCTCCAGCATGCCCATGTAACAAGAATTCCTGACGACCGAAGGTCAGGAAATGAAATTACCTGGAGTCGAGGAGCAGTCGTGAGCCGCATCGAGATCGTGGGCCTGACCCAGCAGTTCAAGGGCCACCGCGCCGTCGACGGCGTCGACCTGGTCATCGAGGACGGCGACTTCGTCGTCCTGCTCGGTCCGAGCGGCTGCGGCAAGACGACACTGCTCCGGATGATCGCCGGACTGCTGCAGCCGACCTCCGGCCGCATCCTGATCGACGGGCGTGATGTGACCGACCTGCCGTCGAAGAAGCGCGATCTGGCGATGGTGTTCCAGAGCTATGCGCTCTACCCGCACCTGAGCGTCGCCAAGAACCTCGCCTTCCCCCTCGCCGTGCTACGCATGCCGAAGGAGGAGCGCGAGAGCCGCGTGCGCGAGGTCGCCCAGACGCTGGGGCTGGGCGCGCTGCTGCACCGCAAGCCGCGCGAGCTCTCCGGCGGCCAGCGGCAGCGCGTCGCGGTCGGCCGCGCCCTCGTGCGCCAGCCCAGCGCGTACCTGATGGACGAGCCGCTCTCGAATCTCGACGCCAAGCTGCGCACGGCCACGCGCCAGGAGCTCAGCGAGCTGCACGCCCGGCTCGCGGCGACGTTCGTCTACGTCACCCACGATCAGGTGGAGGCGATGACGATGGCCACCAAGATCGTCGTGCTCGACGCGGGCCGGATCGAGCAGGCCGGGACGCCGGAGCAGATCTATCACCGCCCCGCCTCGGTGTTCGTCGCCGGCTTCGTCGGCGCCCCGCCGATGAACCTGGTCCCCGCGGTGGTCGGGTCGGTGGGCGGCGTCGTCACCTCCACCGCGCCTGGCATCGAGGCGCGGCTGTGGGAGGGCGAGGTCGAAAGCCGCGAGGTGGTCATCGGCGTGCGCCCCGAGCACCTCCGCCCGGCCGACTACGCCACCGGAGCCCTCCGCGTGGAGGGACTGGTCGAGCGCATCGAGAACCTCGGCAGCGAGCAGGTGCTCTACGTCCGCGTCGGCGAGACCCTGCTGACCGCCCGCGGCGACGCGCTCGGCGGCATCCGCCGCGGGGAGCCCGTCGCGCTCGGCGCCCCGCTCGAGCGGGTCCACCTCTTCGACCGGGCGTCCGGCCGGCGGCTCGAGTGGGTCGCCGACGCCGACGAGCAGCAGGCGGTCGCGTCGTCCCTCCCCGTGCCGGCCTGAGCGCCGGGCGCCTGAACCGCACCTCCGCACGACACC
>NZ_JBPGXM010000140.1:0-9609 GCF_056755495.1 Leifsonia sp. KNZ12-8B | reverse complement strand
CCCCCCCCCCCCCCCCCCCCCCCCGCGCGGGGGGCGCCCGGCGCGACGCCGGTGCCCGGCAAGGAGCTGGTCGCCCGGCTGATCGCGAGCGGCCTGCGCGTGAAGGCGCGCGCCGGCACGCCGTTGGCCGCGGCGAACGCATGCAGCTCGTCCAGCGACGCGTCGCTGACCAGGTGCGACCACAACATGCCGTGGGCGGGCCATGCCGGGGGATCGATCAGGACCGTCATACAATGATTGTAGGAACCGGAGCCGAATTGACCGGCTGGCCGGGCCTCGGGTAAAGTAGACCGTTGGTGTGTGCCGGGTGTTGTCCCGTACCACCGTCATGGTTTTCTGAGAGCCGCCACCGCCTCGAGCGTGTGGGCAGGACTCGACAGTGATCCCCAGAACAGTGAAGAGCAGGACCAGGTCCGGGCTGAAACGCCGCCGGGAGCTGTTCCCCGACGAAAAAGGTACGTGAAAGTGGTTTACGCAGTTGTGCGCGCCGGTGGCCGGCAGGAGAAGGTCGAGGTCGGCACCATCGTGACGATGGACCGCATCAAGGCCCGCGAGGGCGGCACCGTCGAGCTGGCTGCCGTGCTGCTGGTCGACGGCGACACCATCACCTCGGACGCCACCGCGCTGTCCAAGGTCAAGGTGACGGCGGAGGTCCTCGGCGACCTGCGCGGCCCGAAGATCGTCATCCAGAAGTTCAAGAACAAGACCGGCTACAAGAAGCGCCAGGGCCACCGCCAGGAGCTCACGCGCGTCAAGATCACCGGCATCAAGTAGTCGACTCACGGACCTCGAGGAGAAGTAGACATGGCACACAAAAAGGGAGCGAGCTCCACTCGCAACGGCCGCGACTCCAACGCGCAGCGCCTCGGCGTGAAGCGCTTCGGCGGCCAGACCGTCAACGCCGGTGAGATCCTGGTCCGCCAGCGCGGCACCCACTTCCACCCCGGTGTGAACGTCGGCCGCGGCGGCGACGACACCCTGTTCGCCCTCTCGGCGGGCGCGGTGGAGTTCGGCACCAAGGGCGGCCGCAAGGTCGTCAACATCGTGGCCGCCGAGGCCTGAGCCTCCGCGCCACCAGCAGCAGTCTCCGGATGGGCGGGCTGCGGCCCGCCCATCCGCCGTTTCAGACACCGTAGGGAGCACCACCATCATGGCGACGTTCGTGGATCGCGTGACGTTGCATCTGCGCGCCGGCAACGGCGGCAACGGGTGCGTCTCCGTGCGGCGGGAGAAGTTCAAGCCGCTCGCCGGCCCTGACGGCGGCAACGGCGGGAACGGCGGCGACATCGTCCTCGTCGCCGACCCGCAGGTCACCACCCTCCTGGGCTACCACCGCCACCCGCACCGTTCGAGCGACAACGGCGGCTTCGGGATGGGCGACCACCGCAGCGGCCACACCGGCGAGGACCTCGAGCTCCCCGTGCCGGTCGGCACGGTCGTCAAGAGCCCCGACGGCGACGAGCTCGTCGACCTCAGCGAGCCCGGGATGCGCTTCGTCGCGGCTCCCGGCGGCGTCGGCGGCCTCGGCAACGCGGCCCTGGCGACCCCCAAGCGCAAGGCGCCCGGCTTCGCCCTGCTCGGAACCCCCGGCTGGGAGGGCGATGTCGTCCTCGAGCTGAAGACGGTCGCCGACGTGGCGCTCGTCGGCTACCCGTCCGCGGGCAAGTCGAGCCTGATCGCGGCGCTGTCGGCCGCGAAGCCGAAGATCGCGGACTACCCCTTCACGACCCTCCACCCGAACCTCGGCGTCGTCCAGGCGGGCGACGTCCGATACACGGTCGCCGACGTCCCCGGCCTCATCGAGGGCGCGAGCGAGGGCAAGGGCCTGGGCCTCGAGTTCCTGCGGCACGTCGAGCGCTGCTCGGCCCTGCTGCACGTGCTCGACTGCGCGACGCTGGAGCCCGGCCGCGACCCGCTGAGCGACCTCGACGTCATCCTCGGCGAGCTCGCCGCCTACCCGGTGCCGGAGGGGCAGCTGCCGCTCCTGGAGCGCCCGCAGCTGATCGCGCTCAACAAGATCGACGTTCCGGACGGCCGCGACCTGGCCGACTTCGTGCGGCCCGACCTCGAGGCGCGCGGCTACCGCGTGTTCGAGATCTCCACGGTCAGCCACGAGGGCCTGCGTGCGCTCTCCTTCGCCCTCGCCGAACTCGTCGAGCAGGCTCGCGAGCAGCAGGCGCAGGAGGATGCGGTGCGTCCCCGCATCGTCATGCGCCCGAAGGCGGTCGACGACAGCGGCTACGTCGTCAAGGTCGAGGGCGGCTCCGAGGGCCCGGTCTACCGCATCCTGGGCGCGAAGCCCGAGCGCTGGGTCGCGCAGACCGACTTCGCCAACGATGAGGCCGTCGGCTACCTGGCCGACCGGCTCGCCAAGCTCGGCGTCGAGGACGCGCTGGTCAAGTCCGGCGCCGTCGCCGGCTCGACCGTGGTCATCGGCCGCGACAACGGCGTGGTCTTCGACTGGGAGCCGACCCTGACCTCCACCGCCGAGCTGATCACCTCGCCGCGCGGCACCGACGTGCGGCTCGACGGCAACCAGCGCCCGACCCGCAACCAGCGCCGCGAGGACTACTTCGAGCGGATGGACGCCAAGGCGGAGGCCCGTGCCGAGCTGCTGCGCGAGCGCGAGGCCGGCCTCTGGCAGGACGACACATACGACGACAACGCCGGCAGCGAGGCGGGGGAGACCGACCGGGCATGACCATCGACGACCGCAGCCAGATCCCCGCCGCCCGGCGCATCGTCGTCAAGGTCGGCAGCTCGTCCATCAGCGGCGAGAACGCGGGTCAGATCGGGCCGCTCGTCGATGCCCTCGCCGAGGCGCACGGGCGGGGCACCCAGGTCGTCCTGGTCTCCTCCGGCGCCATCGCGACGGGTATCCCGTACCTGGCGCTGGACGGCCGCCCCTCCGACCTCGCCACGCAGCAGGCGGCCGCGGCCGTGGGCCAGAACGTTCTCATCTACCGCTATCAGGACAGCCTCGACCGCTACGAGATCGTCGCCGGCCAGGTGCTGCTCACGGCGGGCGACCTGGAGAACCCGACCCACCGCAGCAACGCGCGGCGGGCGATGGAGCGGCTGCTCGACCTCCGCATCCTCCCGATCGTGAACGAGAACGACACCGTCGCGACGCACGAGATCCGGTTCGGCGACAACGACCGCCTGGCCGCGCTGGTGGCGATCCTGCTCGACGCCGACCTCCTCGTCCTGCTCTCGGACGTCGATGCGCTGTACACCAAGCCGCCGCAGGAGGCCGGCGCCGAGCGCATCGAGCACGTCGCCTTCGACGACGGCCTCGAGGGCGTCACGATCGGGGCGACCGGGCTCTCCGGGGTGGGCACCGGCGGTGCGATCACGAAGGTGTCCGCCGCACGGCAGGCGGCCGAGCACGGCACCGCCGTGGTGCTGACGGCGACGACGCTCGTGGCGGAGGCGCTGCGCGGCGAGGCCGTCGGCACGTGGTTCGCCCCGGCCCCGGTCGCCGCCTCCGACGCCATGACCTTCCCCGTGCCCGCGTCCTAGACTGAAGGCATGTCCTCGACCATCGCCGCCCCCGTCTCGCTGGACGACAGGCTCGCCGCCGCGAAGCGCGCCTCCCTCGCGCTCGCCACCGCGACCACCGACCGCAAGGACGCCGCTCTGCGCGCCATCGCGGACGGGGTGCTCGCCGCCTCGACCGAGATCACGGCGGCGAACGAGCTCGACCTGGCCAACGGCCGCGAGAACGGGCTCTCCAGCGGGCTGCTGGACCGGCTGTCGCTGACCCCGGCCCGCCTGCAGGGGCTCGCGGACGCGGTGCTGCAGATCGTCGGACTGAGCGACCCGGTCGGCCAGGCCGTGCGGGGGAGTGCGCTGCCCAACGGCGTCCACATCACGCAGGTGCGCGTGCCCTTCGGCGTCGTCGGCGCGATCTACGAGGCCCGGCCGAACGTCACCATCGACATCGCCGCGCTCGCGATCAAGAGCGGCAACGCCGCGGTCCTGCGTGGCGGCAGCGCGGCGATCGAGACCAACCGCGTGCTCGTCGCCGTGATCCAGAAGGCGCTGGCCGCGACCGGACTCCCGCCCGACGCCGTGCAGACCATCGACGACTTCGGCCGCGAGGGCGCCGCGCAGCTGATGAAGGCCCGCGGCCAGGTCGACGTGCTGATCCCGCGGGGGAGTGCTGACCTCATTCGCACGGTCGTCACCGAGTCGACCGTGCCCGTGATCGAGACCGGCGCCGGCGTGGTGCACATCGTGCTCGATGAGACCGCCCGCGAGGACTGGGCGGTCGACATCGTCCGCAACGCCAAGGTCCAGCGCCCGAGCGTCTGCAACGCGGTGGAGACGCTGCTCGTGCACCGCGCCGCGGCCGACCGCCTCCTGCCGCCCGTGCTCACCGCCCTGACCGAGGCCGGCGTCACCATCCACGCCGACGAGCGGTCGCTGCCGTACGCGGCCACCGCCTCCACCTCGACCGTGCCGGCGACCGACGAGGACTGGGCGACGGAGCACATGAGCCTCGACATCGCCGTGAAGGTCGTCGACGACCTGGACGAGGCGATCGAGCACATCCGCCGCTACTCCACTCAGCACACCGAGTCGATCATCACGAACGACCTGGCCAACGCCGAGCGCTTCCTCGCCGAGGTCGACTCCGCGGTCGTGATGGTGAACGCCTCCACCCGCTTCACCGACGGCGGCGAGTTCGGCTTCGGCGCCGAGGTCGGCATCTCGACGCAGAAGCTGCACGCGCGCGGACCGATGGGGCTGCCCGAGCTGACGAGCACGAAGTGGGTCGTCCGCGGGTCCGGCCAGATCCGCGGCTGAGCGGCCACTAGACTGAATCGCGGGCCACGCCCGGAAAGGAATCACCGATGTCTCACCTGACGACCGTCCTCGCCGCCGCGGAGACCCATGTCGACCTGCCGATCCCCGCGTGGGCGTTCGGCGCGATCGCCGCCGCCGTCTTCCTGGTCCTCCTCTTCGTGGCCTGGAGCTACAAGGACGTCGCCAACCGCCACGGCCACCGTGCCGCCCCCGACGCCGCGACGCACGCCGGCGCCCCGGGCGCCACCCACCACGGCACCGGCCACCCGACGCAGGGACACTAGTCCTCGCGACGCATGGAGCTGACGGAGAAGAGCCGCCCCCGCATCGGCGTGATGGGCGGCACCTTCGACCCCATCCATCATGGCCACCTGGTCGCCGCGAGCGAGGTCGCGCAGTCGTTCGACCTCGACGAGGTGATCTTCGTGCCGACCGGGGAGCCCTGGCAGAAGGGCGAGGTCACGGAGGCGGAGCACCGCTACCTGATGACGGTGATCGCCACGGCCTCCAACCCGCGCTTCACGGTGAGCCGGGTCGACATCGACCGTGAGGGGCCGACCTACACGCGCGACACCCTCCGCGATCTGCACGAGGAGCGGCCGGAGGCTGAACTCTTCTTCATCACGGGCGCGGACGCGATCGCGCAGATCCTCAGCTGGCGCGATGTGGACGAGCTCTGGAAGCTCGCGCACTTCGTTGCTGTGAGTCGTCCGGGACACGACTTGAGTATTTCTGGATTGCCGCAGCAAGACGTAAGCTTGTTGGAAGTTCCGGCCCTGGCGATCTCGTCGACCGATTGCCGGAGCCGGGTGAGCAGGGGATTCCCGGTCTGGTACCTCGTACCCGACGGAGTGGTCCAGTACATCTCCAAACACCACTTGTATCGGAGCGTGGCATGACTTTGTGGCCTGATCAGCCCAACGATGCGAGCGCGCAGCCGCAGACCAGGCGTCAGGCGCGCGAGAAGGAGCGCACCGCCGCGCGCCGTGCCGGCACCGCCGAGCCCACGCCGGCCGGCGAGATCCCCGAGATGACCTCGACCGCGGGCTCCGCCCAGCAGGCGGGCGAGGCGCGCCAGGCCGCCGACGCACGGCAGCAGCAGTCCGCGCCCGAGCGTCCGGCCATCCCCGCGACCGCCTTCGCCGAGCCGCTCGTGTCCCCGCCGTCGCGCCCGTCCGGAGCCGCGGCCGGTGGCCAGAGTGCTGCCGCCCAGAGTGCACCCGCGCAGAGTGCTCCCGTGCAGAACGGTGCCGCGCAGAGCGGTTCCGCGCAGCGGCCCGCTGCCGGTTCGCCGGGCGGTCTCTTCCAGCGCGCGTCCGATCCGAAGGTCGCCGAGCCGGTGACGCAGCCGGTGTCCGTGCTCAAGACGGAGAAGCCGGCGGCCTCCTCCTCCTCTTCGACCGCGCCGGAGCGCACGCTCACCCGTCGCGAGCTCCGCGCGATGCTGCAGGCGCAGGAGGCCAATCAGGCCAGCCAGGCCCCGCAGATCGCGGAGCCGGTCGTGCCGGTGTCGTTCACGTCGCCGCAGCAGTCGCCGAGCGGGCAGCAGTCGTCGAGTGCGCAGCAGCCGCCGAGTGCGCAGCAGCCGTCGAGTGCGTCGACCCCGGCGGACGCCGCATCCGCGTCCGAGAGCACGCCGCTCTCCAGCGCCGCGAAGTCGGCCTGGCCGTTCGCCCCGCTGACCCCGTCCGCGGCGCCGGCCACGGCCTCCGCCGCGCACGGCGACCGCACCGACACCAGCGTGACGCAGAGTCCCGCCGCCGAGTCGCCGTTCACCGCGTTCGGGCTGTCCACCCCGGCGCCGCAGCCCGCCGCCGCTCCGGCACCG
Organism: Leifsonia sp. KNZ12-8B; assembly: GCF_056755495.1. NCBI lineage: Bacteria > Bacillati > Actinomycetota > Actinomycetes > Micrococcales > Microbacteriaceae > Leifsonia > Leifsonia sp. KNZ12-8B. The sequence continues at coordinate 2,969 of NZ_JBPGXM010000140.1, read as the reverse complement.
GCCGCCGCACAGCCGGCCGCCGCACAGCCCGCCACCGCCGCGGGCCGCGACCAGGACGCCGCGCAGGAGCGTCGCCCCTTCACGCCGCCGACCGGCCACTGGTCGACGGCCGCCGAGCTCGACGACAAGAACGAGCCGATCATCTCGCGGAACGTGGGCCAGTCCACGGCCGCGACCACGACCAACGCGCTCATCCTGCCCGCGATCCCGCAGCCGGACGCGACCGCGCCGCTCACGAGCACGGGCGAGATCCTTGTCACCGGGTCGATCGACCTGCCGCGCGGGATGGGGGCGACCGGGGCCAACCCGCAGCACCTCGACTCGTCCGACATCGACCGCCTGCTCGACAGCGAGGAGAACGAGTTCAACACCTCGGAGGTGGCGCCGGTCCGCGCGTCGCGCGCGATCAGCAGCCACACCTCCACCCGCGGCGTGATCACCCCGCCGAAGAAGCGCGGCAACACGCTTCCGGTGGTGCTCATGGTCACCGCCGGCGTGCTCGCGGTGGGTGTCATCGGCCTCCTCATCGCCGCCTACGTGCTGAGGGTGTTCTGATCTCCCGGCTCGTCGCACCCCGTCCCGTACCCGTCACCGCCCCGCGACCGGAGGACCGCTCGTGACCGCATCCCCGCACGCCCTCGAACTGCTGCAACTGGCGGCCACGGCCGCCGACGCGAAGGGCGGCGAGGACCTCGTCGGCCTCGATGTGTCGGGCCCGCTGCCCCTGACCGACGCGTTCCTGCTCGTCACCGGGCGCGTCGAGCGCAACGTCGTCGCCATCGCGAGCGAGGTGGAGGACCGGCTCAACGACGCCGGCGTCCGAACGCTCCGCCGCGAGGGCAAGGCCGAGGGGCGCTGGGTGCTGCTCGACTTCGGCGACCTGGTCGTCCACGTCTTCCACGAGGAGGACCGGATGTACTACTCGCTGGAGCGGCTCTGGAAGGACTGCCCCGTCATCCCGATCCAGCTGCCCGTGCCGGAACGAGCCGAGTAACGGCACTCGGCGTTCTCCCGGTTCCACCTGAGAGTTCTCTCATGCTGGGCCGGTTCACTGGACCCATGAAGTGTCCTACCGACAACGCCACCCTCGTCATGAGCGAGCGCAGCGGCATCGAGATCGACTACTGCCCCGAGTGCCGGGGCGTCTGGCTCGACCGCGGCGAACTCGACAAGATCATCGAGCGGGCCGGCTCGACCTCCGCACCCGCCCCGCAGCAGCCGGGCTTCGCCCAGCAGCAGGGGTACGGCCAGCAGCACCAGGCGCCGGTGCCGCCCGCCTACCCGCAGCAGTCGTACCCGCAGCAGCACGGCCAGTACCCCTACAAGAAGAAGCGCGAGAACTGGCTCAGCGAGCTCTTCGACTGACCCGACTCCACGCGCGGGCCGCGACGCGCCCGGCCCGCGCGCCCGGTTTCGTTTCGCGCCGCGCGATGTAGTACGATCGATGAGTTGCTTCGGGAGGCCGAGGAAACGCCTCACGGGTAAACCGTACGGGTCTGTGGCGCAGTTGGTAGCGCACCTGCATGGCATGCAGGGGGTCAGGGGTTCGAGTCCCCTCAGATCCACCATCAGAAGGCCGATCACCGCGAAACGCGGGGATCGGCCTTCGTCGTTTCCGGCCCCTGCCATCGGCGGCGACGGTCGTCAGCTCGGCGTCTGGATCCACGTGTGCCAGGGCGAGACGCGGCCGACGAAGGCCATCGCGTCGAAGGCGGCGCGCGCCTCCACCGGCTGCAGCTCGTCGCCGTTGCGCGTGCCGGTCGTCGCATCGAGCAGCGTGGCGGCCTCGCCCGTGACGCCGCGGAGGTCGACGAGGAACGGATCGGACGAGAACGCCGCCAGCACGCCGTCCAGCGTCGACGGCTCGGCGGGCCGCAGCGGCTGGATGAACGGTGTGGAGTGACCGGGGCGGTCCTCCGGCCGCGGCCGGTGCAGCCACGCCGCACCGCCGTCGAAGGCGCTGCCGATGACGACGTAGTCGCCGCCGAGCCGATCGGCGAGGTGTTCGCCGACCGTGGTCATCGGCGAGGTGACGAACGGCGGCGCGAGGAACGGCCGCTTCTGCACGTGCCCGTTCGCCGCGCCGATGACGATGCGCGGCTCGCGGCGCAGGATCCACTCGACCGTGTCGGCCATCGCAGCGTCGCGGAGGTTGGCTCCGGGCCACGTGCGAGTCGGGCCGGCAGTCATCGCGGCGAGGAAGGCGTCGGTGGCCTGCGCGACCTCGGCGGCGCGCAGCGCGGTCTCGACGCGCTCCTCGCCGGCGACCGCTCGGAACTCCGGGCGTCGAGCGCGCACGCGCCACACCAGGTCGCCGATCCGTGCCGTCAGCTCGCGCCGGGCGGCCTCCGGGAGCGCCAGGTACGCCTGGATGCTGATCGCTGCCTGGGCGATGCCGGCACGATCCCGCGGCAGGTAGTCGAAGAGGGGGAGCAGCGTGCTGCGGACATGCGCCGCGTACTCCGCGTCGAGGTCGTCGAGCAGCGCGAGGGCCGTCTCCACCGCCGAGCGGGCGCTGGAGGCCGAGTCGGCGACGTCCATGCCGTAGAAGCGCAGCGGGAGGCCGGCCACGAGGCGCTGCTCGCGCATCCAGGCGAGCTGGTCGAGTTGCTCCTCGCATCGCCCGAAGCCGTACGAGATGCCGCGTTCCAGAACGCCGCGCACGCCCGGGCCGCCCGCGCGGATCCACGCGTCGACGACCGTGCCCTCGGGGAAGCCGCTCTCGAGCACGAGAGCCGTGAACCCCGCGCGGCGGGCCAGGAAGCGGAACACGCGGTGCCGCAGCTGCAGGAACTCGTGTCCGCGGTGCATCGACTCGCCGATCGCCACGACGCGGGCGTCGCCGACGATGTCGAGGAGAGGCTCCAGATCGGCGTCGTCGTCGGTGTCGGGGTCCAGCGAGGACAGGCGGGACGCGTGCTCGCTCAGCCAGGGCGTGAGGGCGTTCGGGTCCGCGCCCTGGCTGAGCG
>NZ_JBPGXM010000139.1:0-9627 GCF_056755495.1 Leifsonia sp. KNZ12-8B | reverse complement strand
GGGGTGGGGGGTGGGGGTGGCGGGATGCAGGTCAGGGGCGGGCTGCGGCTTAGTGGGCGCGTATCTCCGGGGGCTTGTCCCGCGGCAGGGGCGGTGCGGCCTCCACCGTCCAGGAGGGGCGGGTGCCGGTCAGCGCCCACGCCGCCTGCACAGCGCCGCCGTCGGCGACGTACTCGCCGGGGGCGGGCACGACGACCTCGGCGTCGAAGACCTGCGCGGCGACCGCGGCGACAGCCGGGTTCTGGGCCGCTCCGCCGATCAGCAGGATGCGCCGCTCGCGCACGCCGACGGCGCGTACCGCGTCGAGGCCGTCGGCGAGGCCGCACAGCATCCCCTCGATCGCCGCGCGCGCTAGGTTGGCCGGGACGGTCGAGGCGAGGGTGAGGCCGTGGATGCTCGCCTTCGCATCGGGCAGGTTGGGTGTGCGCTCGCCCTCGAAGTACGGCACCAGAACCACGCCGTCGGCGCCAGGGGCCGCGGACAGCGCCAGCGACGACAGGCCGTCGTGGTCGACCCCGAGCAGGCGGGCGATCGCATCCAGCACGCGTGCGGCGTTGAGCGTGGCGATCAGGGGCAGGGAGACGCCGCTCGCGTCGGCGAATCCGGCGACCGTGCCGCTCGGGTCGGCGACGGGCGCGTCGGTGACCGCGAACACGGTGCCGCTCGTCCCGATCGAGACGACGACGTCGCCTTCGGCGGCGCCGAGCCCGAGCGCGGCGCCCGCGTTGTCGCCGGCACCGGGGCCGACGAGCACGCCGTCGGGAGTGCGGCCGGCTGCCTCGCCCGGGCCGAGGACCCGGGGGAGCACGACGGCATCGGCGGCCGCACCCGCGGCAGGCTCGGACCCCGCCTCGCGGCCGGGCCGCCCGAGCGCGCGCTCGAACAGGTCGAAGTCGTAGGCGCCGGTCGCCGCACCCCAGTACGCGGTACCGCTGGCGTCGGAGCGGTCGGTGGTCAGCGCCTCCAGGTCCGGGCCGAGCAGGCTCTCGTCGGCGGGGCCGTAGCCGCACAGCCTCCAGGTCAGCCAGTCGTGGGGGAGCGCGACCGCCGCGACGCGCGCCGCATTGGCGGGCTCGGCATCCCGCAGCCAGCGCAGCTTGGTCGCCGTGAACGAGGCGACCGGCACGATGCCGACGCGCTCGGCGTAGGCATCGGCGCCGACCTCGGCGATCAGGTCGCGGGCCGCCGCCGCCGAGCGGGTGTCGTTCCAGAGGAGGGCGTCGCGGATCACGCGCCCCTCCGCGTCGAGCACCACCATGCCGTGCTGCTGCCCGGCGACGGAGATCGCGGCCACGTCGGCGAGACCGCCGGCGGCCTCGAGGGCGATGCGCAGCGCCTCCCACCAGGCGGCCGGGTCGACCTCGGTGCCCTCGGGATGGGCGGCCCGACCCGAGCGCACGAGCACGCCGCTCTCGAGATCGCGGATGACCACCTTGCAGCTCTGCGTCGAGGAGTCGACGCCGGCGACGAGTGTCACGTCTTCGTGTCCTAACGTTCGGCGAAGGGCGCCGTTCTGCCGGAATCCGAGCGGAATAACGGCAGAACGACGCCCTTCGGCGGATGGAGAGAGGGGACTAGCGGGCGTTCAGGAGGTGCTCGAGGGCCAGCTGCTGCAGGCGCACGAAGCCGAAGCCCTTGCCGCCGAAGTACGCGCCGGCGTCGAACTCCTCGTAGGCGCTGCGGTCGGCCAGCAGGTCGTCGTACGACTCGCCATCGCCCAGCGTCGGCTGCGCGAGCTGGGTGACGCGGGCGGCCTCCAGCGCCTCCTGCACCTCGGGGTCGGCCCGGAACGCAGCCGCCCGCTCCTTGAGCAGCAGGTAGGTGCGCATGTTGGCAGCGGCCGAGTCCCACACGCCGGTGATGTCCTCGGTGCGCGACGGCTTGTAGTCGAAGTGGCGCGGGCCGTCGTAGGCCGGGCCGCCGTTCGGGCCGCCGTTCTCGAGCAGGTCGACGAGGGCGAAGGCGTTCTGCAGGTCGCCGTGACCGAAGACGAGGTCCTGGTCGTACTTGATGCCGCGCTGCCCGTTGAGGTCGATGTGGTAGAGCTTGCCGTGGTACAGCGCCTGGGCGATGCCGGCCGCGAAGTTGAGGCCCGCCATCTGCTCGTGGCCGACCTCGGGGTTCACGCCCACCAGCTCCGGCCGCTCCAGCGACTCGATGAAGGCGAGGGCGTGGCCGACCGTCGGCAGCAGGATGTCGCCGCGCGGCTCGTTCGGCTTCGGCTCGATGGCGAAGCGGATGTCGTAGCCCTTGTCGGTGACGTACTGGCCGAGCAGGTTGACCGCCTCGCGGTAGCGCTCCAGCGCGTTGCGGATGTCCTTCGCGGCGTCGTACTCGGCGCCTTCGCGGCCGCCCCACATGACGAACGTCTTCGCGCCGAGCTCGGCGGCGAGGTCGATGTTGCGGAGCACCTTGCGCAGCGCGAAGCGGCGCACGGCGCGGTCGTTGGAGGTGAAGCCGCCGTCCTTGAAGACGGGCGCGCTGAACAGGTTGGTCGTGACCATCGGCACGATGATGCCGGTGTCGGCGAGGGCCTGCTTGAGGCGGTCGATCTGCTTCTGGCGCTCGGCGTCGGTGGAGCCGAAGGCGAACAGGTCGTCGTCGTGGAAGGTGAGGCCGTAGGCCCCGAGCTCGTTCAGCTTGGTGACCGCCTCGACCACGTCGAGCTGCGGGCGGGTCGGGCCGCCGAACGGGTCGGTGCCGTTGTACCCGATGGTCCAGAGACCGAACGAGAACTTGTCGTCGCGGGTGGGGGTGAGGCTCATGGAGTGTCCTTCAGCGTCGTCGGTGATTTGTTGTCTCAATAAACTTATATCAGGAGGCGGCCGCCGCCGCGACCCCGACCGTAGCCCGATCCACGGTGGAGTCCACCAGCAGCCGGTCGGCGGCCGTGACCGCGTGGTCCGGTCCGGTGATCGTCAGGGAGGTCGTCGTCTCGCGCTCGGCGCAGGACGGGCCGACCCACAGCTCCACCTCGCCGGCCTCGACGACCCGGCGCAGGTCGCGGCCGCTGAAGGCCAGACGGGTGGTCGGCACGGAGAACCGCACCACGACCTCCTCGCCCGGTTCGAGGTCGACCCGCTGGTAACCCAGCAGCTGCGCGACCGGCCGGGTCACGCTCGCGTGCACATCGTGCGCGTACAGCTGCACCACATCGGTGCCGGCGCGCTCGCCGGTGTTGGCGACGCGGACGGACGCCTCGAACGTCCCTCCGGCGGCGACCTCCGCATCGGCGCTGAGCTCGGACCGGGTGAACGAGGTGTAGGTCAGGCCGTGGCCGAACGGCAGCACGGGCGTGCTGTCGGCGCTCGTGATCTCGTTCGGCCCGCCCAGGAACGGGTGGAGGTACGAGTACGGCTGTGCGCCGGCCGAGCGCGGCAGCGACACCGGCAGGTGTCCGGAGGGGGAGACCCGGCCGGAGAGGACGGCGGCGATGGCGCGCCCGCCCTCCTCTCCCGGGAAGAAGGCCTGCAGCACCGCGGCCGGGGCCGCGGGACCGGACACGGCCCAGTCGATCGCGTACGGCCGGCCAGAGAGCACGACCATCACGACGGGCGTGCCGGTGGCGACCACGGCCTCCACCAGCCGCCGCTGCACGCCAGGGAGCTCGAGGCTCTCGACGTCGTTGCCCTCGCCGACCGTGCCGCGGCCGAACAGCCCCGCCCGGTCGCCGACGACCACGACGGCGACGTCGGCGCCGCGCGCGGCGGCCTCGGCCTCCTCGATCCCGGACTCGTCGTCGCCCTCGACATCGCAGCCGAGGGCGTGCGCGATGGCGGCGCCGGGCAGCTCGTCGCGCAGCGCCGTCAGCACCGAGGGCAGCTCGATGCCGAGCGGGACCTCCGGGTGGTGGGCGAGCACGTGGTTGGCGAACGAGTAGCAGCCCATGAGCGCCTCGGAGGAGTCGGCGTTCGGACCGACCACGGCGATGCGGCGCGGGGCCTCCTCGCGGCCGTCCGAGACGCCCGCGGCGCCGCCGAACGGGAGCAGCCCGTCGTTGGTGAGCAGCACGAGCGACTCCTCGGCCAGCCGCAGGGCGACCTCCCGGTGCTCGGCGGTGTCGAGGTCGATCGCGGCGGGAGGGGCGTCGAACGTCTCGTCGAGCAGCCCGAGCTCCTCCTTCTGGGCGAGCACGCGCAGGACCGCCCGGTCGACCAGCCCCTCGTCGGCCAGCCCGGCGCGGATGCGGGAGGCCAGCGGCTCGAGGAACGCGTCGCCGGTCGGCAGCTCGACGTCGACGCCGGCGTTCAGCGCGAGCGCCGCCGCCTCGCCGAGGTCGGCCGCGACCCCGTGGGTCGTGTGCAGGAACGCGACGGCGAAGTAGTCGGCGACGACCACCCCGTCGAAGCCCCACTCGTCGCGCAGCACGCCGGTCAGGTATTCGGGGGAGGCTGCGAGCGGCACCCCGTCGAGCTCGGCATACGAGTTCATCACCGACCGCACGCCGCCCTCGCGCACCGCCAGCTCGAACGGCTGGAGCAGCACGTCGCGCACCTCGCGCGGCCCGGCGTGGACCGGCGCGTGGTTGCGGCCGGACTGCGAGGCCGAGTAGCCGACGAAGTGCTTGAGCGTGGCGTGGACACCCGCGCCCTGCAGCCCCTTCACGTACGAGGTCCCGATGGTGCCGACGACGTACGGGTCCTCGGCGATGCACTCGTCCACACGGCCCCAGCGGGGGTCGCGGATCACGTCGAGCACCGGGGCGAGACCCTGGTGGATGCCCAGCTCGCGCATCGAGCCGCCGATCAGCCCGGCCATCCGCTCCACGAGCACGGGGTCGAACGACGCACCCCAGGCGAGCGGCGTCGGGAACGTCGCGGCCTTCCAGGCGGCGAGCCCGGTCAGGCACTCCTCGTGCACGAGAGCCGGGATGCCGAGACGGGTGTCGCGCACCAGACGGCGCTGCTCCTCCCACAGCCACTCCGCACGCGCGGCCGGGTCGACCGGGCGCGTGCCGTAGACGCGGGTGAGCTGGCCGATGCCGTGCGCGGTCGCGTCCTCGTAGCGACCGGGATTCCCCATCTCGCCGGCCATCGGCGCGACCAGCTCGTCGCCCTTGTCGACCCAGTAGCCGACCAGCTGCGCGAGCTTCTCGTCGAGGGTCATCCGCTCGTGCAAAGCGCGCACGCGCTCGGAGACGGGAACAGGTTCGGTCATGGAGGTTCTCACTTCTTTCGGCGGCGCACGGGAGCACCGCGAGACGGCGGGCGGTCGGCCCGCGTGGGGGTCAGCCCTTGACAGCGCCGGTCAGGCCGCCGACGATGCGGCGTTCGAACAGGCTGAAGAAGATCAGCGCCGGGATCATCGAGAGCGACGTGAACGCCAGCACCTTCGCCGTGTCGACGGAGTACTGCGACGAGAACGCCTGCACGCCGAGCGGCAGGGTGAACGTCGCCTCGTTGTTGAGGATGAACAGCGGCAGCAGGTAGCTGTTCCAGCTGCCGATGAAGGCCAGGATGCCGGTCGTGATGACGCCGGGGAGCGACAGCCGCAGCACCATCCGGAAGAAGAAGCCCAGGCGGCTGCAGCCGTCGATGAAGGCCGCCTCCTGGATCTCGTCCGGGATCGCGCGCAGGAACGGCACCAGGATGATGATCGTCGTCGGCAGCGCGAACGCGATCTGCGGCAGGATGACTCCGCCGAGCGAATTCATCAGGCCGAGGTTGCGCACCACAATGTACAGCGGGGTGATCGCCACGGTGATGGGGAACATGAGGCCCGCGGCGAACAAGGCGTACAGCACGCCTCGGCCGCGGAACTGGTAGCGCGCCAGCACATAGCTCGCCATGAGGCCGAGCCCGACCGCGCCGATCGTGGTCGCGAGGGCGACGATCGTGGAGTTGAGCACCTGGCGCCAGAAGACGCCGCCGGTGAGCACGTCGAGGTAGTTGGCGACGTTCCACGGGTCGGGGAAGCCGGCCGGGTCGGTGGTGATCTGCGCGTTGGTGCGGAAGCCGCCGAGGACGATGTACACGATCGGCGCCAGCATCAGCGCGATCACGATGAGCGCGACGAAGTAGACGGTGGGGGAGCCCCACGGCAGCGCCTTCGCCTCGGAGCGGCGCGTGCGAGGGCGGGAGGCGGTGAGGGCGGTCATCGCTTCGTCCTTTCGGTGAGCGCCCCCGCCGTGTCGCGGCGCAGCACGAACCGCTGGTACACGAGCGCGACGACGAGGGAGATGAGGAAGATCACGACGGCGACCGCGTTGCCGTAGCCGAAGTTGCCGGCATTGCGACCGTTGGCGACCATGTACGTCGCCATCGTGGAGGTGCCGGCCGTCGATGCGACGTACTGGCCCCAGATGATGTAGACGAGGTCGAACAGCTGGAGGGCGCCGATGATCGACAGGAACGCCCAGATGCGGAACGTCGGCCCGAGCAGCGGCAGGGCGATGCGGCGCTGGATCTGCCAATACGACGCGCCGTCGAGCGCGGCCGCCTCGTACAGCTCCTCCGGGATGCCCTGCAGGCCGGCGAGGAACAGGATGACCGCGAAGCCGATGTACTTCCAGGTCAGGATGATCATCAGCGTCCAGATGGCGATGTCCGGGTCGGACAGCCAGTCCTGCTGCCAGGCGCCGAGGCCGATGTTCTCCAGCAGCCCGTTGACGGCGCCCTGGGTCTGGAGCATGAGGCTCCAGCCGGTGCCGACCACGACCTCCGCGATCACGTACGGCACGAAGATGAGGACGCGGATCAGCGACTGTCCGCGCATCCGCCGGTTCAGCAGGAGCGCCAGAAGGATCGCCGCAGGACCCTGCAGCACCAGCGACATGACCACGATGAAGGCGTTGTGGCCGAGGGCCGCCTGGAAAGCGGGATCGGTGAGGATGACGACGTAATTCTGGAAGCCGACGAAGTCGGTCGGCGGGCCGTAGCCGCCCCAGCGGTAGAAGCCGTAGAAGGCGGCCATCGCGACCGGGAAGATCACGAAGCCGAGGAAGACGATGACGGCCGGGCCGACCAGGAGGGCGATCTCGAAGCGGCCGGGCCGGCCGGGCCCCCGTCGGGCCCGGCGCTGCCGGGACGGGAGCGACGCCGTGGCGCCGCTCCCGCCCTGGTGCGCGAGACCCGTCTGCGACGGGCGGCCGGTGGCCGTGTTCTCGCGGGTGGTGCTCACGACCTGATCAGCCCTTCTTCGCTGCGTCGTTGGCCGCCTGGATCATCTGCTTCGGGTCGCTCTTGCCCGCGAGCATGTCGACCACGGCCACGTTCAGCGCGTTGCCGACGTTCTGACCCAGCACGGTGTCGAGCCACTGCGAGACGAACGGCGCCGCGTTGTACGCCTTCAGGACGTCCTTCAGGTAGGGCTCGGTGACCTTCGCCTGCGCCTCGGTGTTGACCGGCGGGGCGTTGAAGGCCTTGTAGTAGGCCTCCTGCTGCGGGGTGGTGGCGAGGAAGTTGAGGAAGTCGACGCACTCCTTCGGGGCCTGGGCCGAGCAGGAGTAGCCGTCGACGCCGCCCATGATGGAGCCGGGCTCACCCTTGCCGCCCGAGATCTCGGGGAAGGGGAAGAAGCCCAGGTCGGGCAGCGGCTTCTGGTCGGGGGTCAGCGAGCCGATCACGCCCGGGTCCCACGCGCCCATGAGCTCCATCGCCGCCTTGTGGTTGGCGACGAGGCCGGCCGAGCTGCCGGCGCCCTGCTGGGCGGAGGTGGTGAGGAAGCCGTCGTTGAAGGGCTTGGTCGACGCGAACTCCTGGAGGTCCTCCGCCGCCTTCAGCCAGCAGCCGTCCGAGAAGTCCTTCGAGTCGGCGGTCTTCTCCATCGTGGAGGGGGAGCACTCGCGGAGCGCGAACCAGTAGAACCAGTGCGCGGCCGGCCAGGCGTCCTTGGCGCCGAGGGCGATCGGGGCGACCCCGGTGGCCTTCAGCTTCTCGGTGGCGGCCGTCAGCTCGTCGATGGTCGTCGGGTTCTCGGTGATGCCGGCCGACTTGAAGAGGTCCTGGCTGTAGAAGAACCCGCCCGGAAGCACGGCGATGGGGAACGCCCAGACCTTGTCCTGGTAGGTCTCCGCCTTGAACGAGCCCTCGGAGATGACCTTCTTGGTGTCGGCGTTCGCCTTGCCGGTCAGGTCCATCAGCTGGCCGGCGTTGACCATGGCCGCCATCTTGCCGCCACCGCGCTGCAGGAAGATGTCGGGGGCGTCGCCGGAGTTGAGCGCCGTCTGCAGCTTGCCGTCCAGATCCTCGTTCTGGATGGTCTGGATCTTGATGCTGACCTTCGGGTTCTCCTTCTCGAAGTCGGCCACGGCCTGCTTCCAGAAGTCCTGGCCAGGTCCGGTGGTCGAGTTCTGCCAGAGCGTCATCGAGACCTTGCCGTCGCTCGATCCCTCGGAGTTCCCACTGCACCCGCTGAGCGCGAGCGCCCCGATCGCAAGGGCTGCCGCCCCGGTCAGGAGTCTGCTGGTTCTCATGTGATTTCCAACCGTTTCTCTTCGTTGAGGGGCGCCGCGATCGGCAGGGCTGCCGGGGCGCCAGGGTTCAGGACGCTGACAACTATCGTTCGCGTCCTGCGGAGTGTCAAACGTTTTCGATATCGTTTTCGAAATCGGTTTCGAATCGTCTCTTTCTGCACTATGCTCGGCCGACATGGGACGGCGGCCGACGATCAACGATGTGGCTCTCGCAGCCGGTGTATCGGTCGCGACGGTCTCCAAAGCCGTCAACGGACGGTACGGCGTCGCGGTCGAGACGGTGGAGCGGGTGCTGCACGTCGTGCAGGAGCTCGGCTACGAGTCGAGCCTCGTCGCGAGCAGCATGCGCGCCAGGCAGACCGGGGTGATCGGCGTGCTGGTGGCCGACTTCGAGCCGTTCAGCGCCGAGATCCTGAAGGGCGTCGGCGCCGCCCTGCACGAGTCGCGCTACGACCTCCTCGCCTACAGCGGTTCGCGCCAGCTCTCGCCGGAGGGCTGGGAGCGACGCTCGCTCAGCCGGCTGAGCGGCACCCTCATCGACGGCGTGATCATGGTCACGCCGACCGTCGTGAACGTGTCGGCCGAGGTGCCGATCGTCGCGATCGACCCGCACACCGGACCCGCCGACCTCCCGACAGTGGAGTCGGACAGCTTCGGCGGCGCTCGCATCGCCACCGAGCACCTCCTCTCGCTCGGGCACCGCCGCATCGCGTTCGTCGCGGGCCGGCCCGACCTCCGCTCGTCCAGCCTGCGCGACGCCGGGTACCGGCGGGCGCTGGGCGAGGCGGGGATCCCTTTCGACCCGTCGCTGGTGGCGGTGGGGCGCTACGAGCAGGACACCGTGCGGGAGGCCGCCCACCGCCTCCTGATCCGGTCCGACCGGCCGACCGCGGTGTTCGCGGCCAACGACATCTCGGCCATCGCCGTGATCGAGGTCGCGACCGAGCTGGGCCTGGACGTGCCTGGCGAGCTCTCGGTCGTCGGCTTCGACGACGTGCCGGAGGCGTCGCAGTCGACGCCCCCGCTGACGACGGTCCGGCAGCCCATGCAGCGGCTCGGATCGGCCGCCGCCGAGCTGGTGGTGTCGCTGCTGAACGGCGGGGAGCCGGAGCGGACGCACCTGCGCCTCCCGACCCGCCTGGTGCGCCGGGGCACGACGGCGCCGCCGGCCGCCTGACCGACTGACCCGCCTGAGCCGGCAAACGACTTGGCAC
>NZ_JBPGXM010000138.1:0-9708 GCF_056755495.1 Leifsonia sp. KNZ12-8B | reverse complement strand
CCGCCGGCGCGGGGGCCGCCGGGGGGGGGGGCGGGGGGGGGGGGGGGGGGGGGGCCGCGCGCGGGCGCCCCGCGGGGGCGGGGGGGGGCGGCCCCGGCCCCCCCCCCCCCGGGGGCCGGGCCCCCCTTCCGTGCCCTGCTGACCCCTTACTTCGTCGAGAAGGCCGCGTCGAAGGCAGCCGCGGACGGCTCGTACGTCGACAGGCGGCGGACGAACTCCAGCGCCTCGGGGGCGCCGACGAGCCGGTCCATCCCGGCGTCCTCCCACTCCACCGAGAGCGGACCGTCGTAGCCGATCGCGTTCAGCATCCGGAACGCGTTCTCCCACGGCACGTCGCCGTGGCCGGTCGAGATGAAGTCCCAGCCCCGGCGCGGGTCCGCCCACGGCAGGTGCGAGGAGAGCCGGCCGTTGCGGCCGTTGGTGAGCCGCTTCTTCGTGTCCTTGCAGTGCACGTGGTAGATGCGGTCCTGGAAGTCCCAGAGGAAGGCGACCGGGTCGATGTCCTGCCACACCATGTGCGACGGATCCCAGTTGAGCCCGAACGCCTCGCGATGGCCGATGGCCTCCAGCGCCCGGACGGTCGTCCAGTAGTCGTAGGCGATCTCGGACGGGTGCACCTCGTGCGCGAACCGGACCCCCACCTCGTCGAAGACGTCGAGGATCGGGTTCCAGCGGTCGGCGAAGTCCTGGTACCCGCGCTCGACCATCGCGTCGGACGCCGGCGGGAACATGGCGACGTACTTCCAGATGGACGACCCGGTGAAGCCGGTGACCGTCTTCACGCCGAGCTTCGCCGCCAGGCGGGCGGTGTTCTTGAGCTCCTCGGCCGCGCGCTGGCGCACGCCCTCGGGGTCGCCGTCGCCCCACACCGAGTCCGGGAGGATGTCGCGGTGCCGCTCGTCGATCGGATCGTCGCAGACCGCCTGACCTTTGAGGTGGTTGGAGATCGTCCACACCTTCAGGCCGTTGCGCTCGAGCACGTCGAGCTTGCCCTGCACGTACGCGTCGTCGTCCCAGCGCGCCGGGTCGAGGTGGTCGCCCCAGCAGGCGATCTCGAGTCCGTCGTACCCCCACTCGCCGGCGAGCCTGGCCACCTCCTCGAACGGGAGGTCGGCCCACTGGCCGGTGAACAGCGTGATCGGTCGTGCCATGTCAGTCCTCCAATGCTGCTGCCGTGACGCCGGAGCCCACGCGGACCCAGGCGGAGTCGTTCGCCGCGCTGTCCTCGACCGCCGCGAGGACCCGCTGCACGCCGAGCCCGTCGGCGAAGCTCGGCGCGGGATCGGTCCCGTGCGCGATCGCGCCCACGAGGTCGACGACCTGGTGCGAGAAGCCGTGCTCGTAGCCGAGCATGTGACCGGCCGGCCACCAGGCCGAGACGTACGGGTGCTCCGGCTCGGTGACGAGGATGTCGGTGAAGCCCTGGAGCTCGGCGGGCGCCGTGCGGTCGTAGTGCCGCAGCTCGTTGAGCCGCTCGAGGTCGAACGCGAGGGCCCCGTTCTCGCCGGAGATCTCGATGGTCAGCGCATTCTTGCGTCCGGTGGCGAACCGGGTGGCCTCGAAGGAGGTCAGCGCTCCGTTGGACAGGCGTCCCGTGAAGAGCGCGGCATCGTCCACCGTCACCTCGCCGTACTCGCCGCTCGAGGTCCCGCTCAGACCGGACCGCTCCGCAAGCACAGGACGCTGCTTGACGATGGTCTCGATGGTCCCGGAGACCGCGGTGACATCCAGCCCGGTGACGAACTGGGTCATGTCGATGATGTGGGCGCCGATGTCGCCCAGGGCCCCCGACCCGGCGTGCTCCTTCTGCAGGCGCCAGGCCAGCGGGACCTCCGGGTCGACGAGCCAGTCCTGGCGGTAGGCGGCGCGCACCTGGCGTACGTCGCCGATCAGCCCGCGGGCGATGAGGTCGTGCATCAGCGTGACCGCCGGTACCCGGCGGTAGGTGAAGCCGACCATCGATCGCACGCCGTTCTGGGCGGCGCGCGCGGCGGCCTCCGCCATCGCCTCGGCCTCCTCGACCGTATTGGCAAGCGGCTTCTCGCACAGGACGTGCTTGCCGGCGTCCAGGGCGGCGATGGCGATCTCGGCATGCGAGTCGCCGGGCGTGACGATGTCGACGATGTCGATGTCGTCGCGGGCGATCACCTCGCGCCAGTCCGTCGCCGACTCGGCCCAGCCCCACTTGGCGGCCGCGGCGGCGACGGCGTCGGCGTTGCGACCGACGACCACCGCCAGCTCCACCTCGTCCGGGAGGTCGAACATGCGCGGCGCCTGCCGCCAGCCGACCGAGTGCGCCGCCCCCATGAACCCGTAGCCGATCATGGCGACCCGGAGCGTCATGCGAGCACCACCTCCCGCTCGACCTCGACGCGGTTGCCCACGTAGCGCATGGGCGCGATCTGCATGTAGAGCAGGCGCATGGTCAGCACGACGTCCACGTCGACCGTGGCGCCCGCCTCCGGCACGGTGTCGAGGGGGATGATCACGTCGGGCCGGTCGGCGACGAACCAGAGGGTGTCCCACTGGTCGGGGAGCTCGTCGATCGCGTACGACCGCCCCTGGAGCTCGAAGCGCAGCTTCTCCTTCGGGATGTCGACGCCGTCCACGGTCGCGGCCACGTCGTCCACGGCGGACAGCCAGAGACTGCGGTACCAGGGCAGCTGGATGGAGACGGCGATGCCCTCGGAATGGCGGCGGACGTCCGTCTCCGCGAACAGGGAGTTGTGGGTTGCCATGATGTCCTTCCGTCAGACCCGCGCGCCCGCGACGGCGTCCTCGATCGTGCGCCGCATGAGCGCGTGCTGCTTCTTCACCAGGTCGATCGGGTCTGACTCGCCCAGGTCGGAGAAGGCGTGACCCTCCCACTCGCTGGAGAGGTAGCCCTGGTATCCGCCCTCGACGAACTGGCGCACGATGCGCGGGATGTCCATCGCCGGCTCCTGACCGCTCTCGTCGATGTCGTAGAACTTCGCGTGCACGTGGAAGATCTGCGGCATGATGTCCAGCCACTCCTCCGGCGGGACCAGGCCGTGCATGTTGAAGGCGAGCCGCGTGAACGGGCCGAACCCGGTGGGGTCGACGCCCTCGCCGCGCAGGTAGTCCTCGAACTTCTGGTTGCGCACGTGCATCGGGGTGGGCTCGTGCCAGATCTCGTCCATGACGGGGAAGTGCTTCTCGTCGAGCCCCATCTGCGACAGCGTCCGGAGCAGGGTCGGCGAGAGGCTGTGCATGGTGGAGCTGAAGTCGGCGGTGAAGCCGAGCCGGTCGCTGCCGAGCTCGTCGTAGACCTCGCGGATGCCGACGACCGTGGGGTCGTTGGGGCCGGAGGGCGCATGGATCTCGTACCCGAGCCTCTGGTGGTACTTCTCGGCCAGCGGGAGCAGGCGGCGCAGGAGCTCCTTGCCGGCCGAGCGGATCACGATCGTCCGGAACCCCAGGGCGTCGGCCGTGGCGAGCTGCCGGGCGAGGAAGTCGTACTCCTCGTCCGGAGTCATGTCGCGATCCTTGCGGCGGCCCATGTCGAGATTGGTCCCGACCGCGCTGGGCTCCAGTCCGTACTTCTCGGTGCTGTCGCGCCAGAGCCGGACGAACTCGTCGTCCACGTCAGGGTAGGTCCGCAGCATCTGCGCGATGTTGAACTCGATGCCCGGCCCGAGACCCTCGTCGTGAACCGCCTTGATGAGCGTCTCGGGCGTGTAGAGCCCGGCCGCGAACTCGCTGGTCAGCGAGTAGAGGGTGATGCCGAGCTTGATGCCGGTTCCGGCGATGCCGTTCTCGTCGGTCATTGTCCGCCTCCCTTCAGGCCTGAACCGGCTGCGCCAGGTGCGCGGCGAGCTGCTGGCGGGCCTCGTCGGCATCCACGACCATGCGGGAGCCCGCGGCCTCGGCCGCCGAGCGCTGCACGGCCTGCTCGCCGGCGATGATGTCGAACGGGCTCTGCCAGTAGTTCCAGTGCCAGCCCTCGTACTCACTCGAGATCGCGCCGTCGTAGCCGTTCTCGACCAGCAGGCGGATGAGGTCGCGGACCGGGACCGACGGCTCCTCGCCGTTCTCGTCGATGCCGAAGAACTTGCCGTGCACGTGGCGGATCCACGGCATGATCTCGAGCCAGTCGTCCACCCGGGCCGGGCCGAAGAGGCCGGTGCCGTTGATGGCCATGTCCACGCCCAGGTCGGGGCGCCCGTTCTGCGCCGCCAGCCCGATGAAGGCGCCGAAGCGCTGACCGTGCTCGGTCTGGTCGGCCGGCGGGCCGGCCTGGTAGAAGCCGTTCCACAGGTCGACGACCTTGGCGAGCAGTTCCTCCGAGGCGCCGCGGCGACGGTACGCCTCGATCAGCGAAGGCGCGAAGCCGGACGTGGTCGCGCCCCAGTCGGCGGTGAAGCCGAGGAAGGGCGAGCCGACCTTCTCGTACCGGTCGCGCAGCGCGAGGATGCGCGGGTGCGACGCGTACTGGTCGGCGTGCACCTCCAGCGCGAGCGTCACGCCGAACTTCTCGGCGATCGGCGCGAGCCGCTCCATCGAGTCGGGCTCGATCGAGATCTGCACGCGGGCGATGGGGAAGCCCAGCCGGGCCGCCGCCTCGATCTGCCGGGTCATGTACTCGATCAGCTCGTCCTGGTTCAGCAGCCGGTCGCGGTGGATGCCGATGTCGGCGTTGATCGCGAGCGAGGTCTGCACGAGCCCGGTCTCGGCGACGAGGTCGCGGAACCAGCCGACGAACGAGTCCTCCAGCGCGGGGAAGCCGCGGAAGCTCGAGAACCCGATGATCTCGAGCCCGGGGCCGTAGCCGTCGGCGGCGACCTTGCGGATCAGATGCTCGAGGTCGTACTCGCGGCCGTGGAACGCGCGGGTGAAGCTGTAGAGGGTGACCCCCTGGATGGGCTTGCCGAGCTCGCTCATGCCGCCACCGCCTTCATGCTCTTGCTGTCGTGCTCCTCGATGCGGAGCACCTGGTCGTTGTCGATGATGATGTAGGGGATGTAGAGCTTGAGCTCCACGTCGACCGCGTGCTCGCCCTCCCCCTCGGACACCGGGATGTCGCCGGAGACGACCGCCGAATCGAGTGGGAACCACCACTCCTCGGTGTTGTCCGCGAGGTCGGCGAGCCGGAACGTCTTGCCGTTCATCTCCCAGCGGAGGGAGTCGGGCGGTGCGGGGATCCCGTCGACCGTGAGCGACACGTCCGAGATGCAGGACGCCGGAAGCGCCCGGTACCAGGGGATGCGGACCTCCACCGCGGCGCGGGCGCCGTGCGTGCGCAGCGTGCCCTGTTCGATGATGCGATCGGGGATCATTCGTCGACCTCCTCGTCGTGAGGGCGCAGCAGCGCGACCCTCTTTTTCATGATTTGTTCATTCTAATGTCGATTTTAGACGTAAGACAAGGATGCCGGGGCGGAGCGCGACTGCTCCAGGTCCGCGGCGATCCGGCGTGCGCCGCGCACGGCCAGGGCGACGCTGGTGAGCGTCGGGTTGCAGGCCATGGGCGTCGGGATCACGCCGTTGCCGGCCACGAACACCCGCGGCGCCGCCCACACCTCGCTGTCCGGGCCGCACACGCTCGTGCCGTCGTCCGTCGGCCCCATGCGCACGCTTCCCTGGTAGTGCAGCGACGATCCCAGCGGGAGGGTGAACGGCTCGGAGCCGATCGGATCGCCCACGGCCTCGGCCAGGCGCACGATCTCGGCCCGCGCACCGGCGATGGCCGCGCGGTCGGCGTCCGTCAGCCGGTAGTGGAGGCGCATCGCCGGCATGCCGTACGAGTCGACCTCGCCGTCGGCGAAGGCCACCCGGTCGTCCCACTGCAGATCCTTGGCGCAGAAGAGCCCGAGTCCGACGATCGAGCCGGGGACGACGGGGTCGTCGTCCGCGAGCGGGATCGGTGACGCGTCGAGCTGCATGATCTGGCCGTGGTACGGGACGTCGTCCGTGTACGGCACCCAGCTCACGCCGCTCTGCTCGTGGATCGTGCCGGACGCGGCGACGTCGGTCTCCGGGGGCGGTGCGACGTCGCGCAGGCGGGACGCGTACACGATCTGCGTCTGGTCGTTGAGCATCCGGCCGAGGGCGTCCGGACGGATCCCGGAGGCGTAGAGCACCTGGGGCGTCCGCAGCGCGTCGGCAGCGACGACCACGTAGCGGGCGGCGACGCGGTGGACCTCGCCCGTGCGGCGGTCCCGCACCTCCACTCCGGCGGCCTCGCCGTTCTCGAGCAGCACGCGCGTGACGAGAGACTCGTCGAACAGGGTGAAGTTCGGGTTGCTCCTGGTCTCCTCGCCGAAGACGACGTCGGAGCCGGACCAGACCAGGCGGCCGTCCTCGCGCCGGTGCACGGCGAGCGGCATCCGCTGCACCCGCTGCGCGGCGGTGCGCCCCTCGTCGACGGCGGCCGCGAGCAGGTCGCGGACGAGCTGCGAGTACGGCGCCCCGTCGAAGGCGTCGGTCGTGACGCCGAGCAGGCGGCGGGCGTCGTCGAGCAGCGCGTCGAAGCCGGGGACGAAGTCCGGCCGCTCCTTGCCGCCGGGCTCCGGGCAGGCCCCGGTCCAGTGCGCGCCCATGCCCCCGACGTTGCTCGAGAAGGCGGCGACCGGGAGGCCGTCCTCACCGGGCGCCTGGTAGCCGTCCTGCAGGAGGTACGTGCCCGGACGGCCCGCCCGCGTGCCGGCCGTGACTGCTCCCGGGGAGCTCACGGTCGCAGCTCCTGCGCCCGGCCCCTCCGAGCGCTCCTGCGCCTGTGCGCGCGCCTGCGCGTCCTCGATGTTCTTCACGTGCGCACCGGGCGGGTTCGAGACCGTGGGGCCGACCTCGAACATCGCGACGGTGGCGTTCGGCGCCTCCTCGCTCAACACACGGGCGTACGCGGCGCCGGTCGGCCCGCTGCCGACGATCACCACGGCGACCGACACGGGATAGCGGCTCCCGGAGGTCATGCCGACACCAGCTTCCTGATGTAGGCGACGGACGCCGTCGACTCCGTCGTCGGGTAGTACTCGAGCCCGATCGGCCCGTCGTACCCGGAGTCGCGCAGGGTCGCGAGTGCGGCCTCCCAGTCGATGGCGCCGGTGCCAGGCTCGCCGCGCCCGGGGGCGTCCGCGATCTGCACGTAGCGCACGAGGTCGCCGGCGTTCGCCAGCTCGGCGGCGACGTCCTCCCCCTCGACGGTCGAGTGGTAGAGGTCGTAGAGGATGCCGAAGTACGGCGAGTCGACGGCACGGGCGACGTAGGCGGACTCCGCCGTCCGGTCGAGCAGCGAGCCCGGGTGGTCGACGCGGATGTTGACCGCCTCGAGCACGAGCGTGATGCCCGACCCCTCGATCTGCGCGATCGCCTTGCGGTAGATCTCGGCGAGCTCGTCGAGCTGCGTCTGCCGCTTGCTGCCGCCGAAACCGGTGCCGCTGCCCACGACGATGCGCGGGCAGCCGAGCTCCTGCGCGATGGCGACGCCCTCGTCGAGCTTGCGGTAGAACTCCGAGTGGTCGCGCGGCGGGATCATGAACTGCGTGCGGGGCTCGGCGAGCTGCGCGGTCAAGGCCGTGCCGGTCTCCTCGAGAGCCGCCTTGAGCGCCGGGATGTCCTTGGGCTTCGCGGGGGCGTCGACGCCCGTGGGGCCCCACATCTCCACCGCCGTGAACCCGGCGGCCGCTGCGGCGCGGACGCGGTCCTCGTAGGCGCCGGCCTCGGTGAAGAGCAGTTCGATGTTGGGTGAGAGCTGATACATGGTTTCCTTCACGTCAGAGCATGGGGTGGTCGGGGACGGGGATGCTCACCCCTTCAGCCCGCCGGCGAAGCCCTGGATGAAGCGCTTCTGGGCGAACAGGTAGAAGAGGAGGATCGGGATCATCGAGATGATGACGATGGCGAAGATCGAGTTCCACTTCGACACCAGGGCGCCGATGAAGAAGTACATGGCCACCGGCAGCGTCTGGTTCTGCGAGCCGCCGAGGAAGATCAGGGCGGTGAAGAAGTCGTTCCAGATGATGAGACCGGCGAGGATGGCGACGGTTCCGGTGGCCGGGGACATCAGCGGCAGCACGATGCGGAAGAAGATCTGCGTGCGGCTCGCGCCGTCGATCGCCGCAGCCTCCTCGTACTCGGTGCCGAGGCCGCGGAAGAAGCCCGCGTAGAGGAAGATCGCCAGCGGCAGCAGCATCCCCGAGTAGAGGATGATCATGCCCCAGACGGTGCCGGTGAGACCGATGGTGCGTGCGCCGATGTAGAGCGGCACGGTGCCGAGCTGCGTGGGCAGCACGATCGCGATGAGGAACAGGTAGTACATCCCCCTGCTCCACCGTTTCGTGCTGCGCGCGATGACGTAGCCGGTGAGCGAGCCGAGCAGCACCAGGATGATCACTGCTCCGACGGTCATGATCACGCTGTTCATCAGGCCGACCAGGATGTTCGCCGGGCCTTGGCCCGACAGCGCGGCGGTGAAGCTGTCGAAGGTCGGCGCCTTGGGCCAGGCGAGCGGCGAGGTCGTGTACAGCTCCGTGTCCGGCTTCAGCGCCGTCGAGATCAGGAAGTAGAAGGGGAGCAGGAAGACGATGGCGAGGATCCAGAGGCCGATCTCGCGCAGCAGGGTGAGCTTGGTGTAGCGGAACACGTCAGGCCTCCTCGGGGCGCGCGTTGGTCAGGCGCTGCTGGATGATGGCGAAGACCAGGATGATGACGGTCAGCAGCAGCGCGAGTGCCGCGCCGTAGCCGAAGTTGCCGAGCGAGAACGCCTGCTTGTAGACCTGCGTGGCGAGCGTCTCGGTCGCGCCGGACGGCCCGCCGGCGGTGAGCGCCATGATCTGGTCGAAGATCCTCAACCCGTTCACGAGCCCGAGCGTCGTCGCGATGGCGACGGAGGGGCGGATGGCGGGGAGGACGATGCTGAAGAACCGCTGCCACAGGCCGGCGCCGTCGATGGCGGCCGCCTCCTCCACCTCGATCGGGACGGACGCGAGGCCGGCCATGTAGATCACCATCGCGAAGCCGGTCTGCTGCCAGACGATCACGATGAGGATCGCCCAGATGGCGAAGTTGGGGTCGCCCAGCCACGCTTTGGCGAACGAACCGAGCCCGGCCGATTTCAGCACGGCGTTGATCGGGCCGTTGTAGTCGAAGATGAACTTCCAGATGTAGGCGGTCGCCAGCGGGCTCAGCACCACCGGCATGAAGAACAGCACGCGCAGCGTGTAGCGGGTCTTGACGATGCGGTTGGCGCCGAGTGCGAGCGCCAGGCCGGCGACGTTCGAGAGGATGACCGAGGCGAAGGCGAGGAACAGCGTGTTCCCGAGGGCGCCGATCTTCGTCGGGTCCTGGAAGATCTTGACGAAGTTGTCGAGCCCGACCCATTCGAAGGCGCCGATCCCGGACCAGTTCGTGAAGGCGAAGAAGCCGCCGACCGTGGTCGCGACGTAGTGGATCGCGAGGACGAGGAGCACACCGGGAAGCGCCCACCACCAGTAGCCGAAGCCCAGCCCGCCCGGCTTGCGCGGCTCGGCGTCGCTCCGGCGGCCCCGGCGGGTGCGCTTCGGAACGATCAGCTCCTCGGATTCGGTGTAGAGGGTGGCGCTCATGGTGTCCTCGAGTTCGTACGTCGTCGTCGTTCCAAGGGTGGGGACCGCCCCCCCCCCCCCGGGGGGGGGGGGGGGGGGGGGGGACAAGGGGCCCCGCGGGGGGGAACGCCGAAAACACCCCGGGGCCGGGGGATTTGCCCGGGGGG
>NZ_JBPGXM010000137.1:0-9836 GCF_056755495.1 Leifsonia sp. KNZ12-8B | reverse complement strand
CACCGCGACCGTGCGGGTCGTGCGAGCGCCCGGCTGCGAGCGCGCCTGCCGGTACGGCCCGGGGTACTCGTAGAGCAGGAAGGGCCCCGACCGCTCGCTGACGCGGATCGTGCTCCCCGCTCCCCACTGGCCGCTGAGCAGCAGCTCGCGCCGCTCCACGCGCTGGCCCTCGTCGAGGTACCAGTCGCGGAGCACGTGCACGCTGTCGACGACCAGCACGTCGCGGGTCTCGGCCCACTCCTCCACCGGCTGGATGAGCCGGGCGAAATGCGACTGCCAGAAGCTCTTCTGCTCGCGGCGGTGGAAGTCGATGGCGGCAGCGGCGAGCGCCATCGCCTCGCGGTCGGGCGTGCGGTGCGGGTCGAGCGGGTCGCCGGCGAAGGCGAGCAGTCCGGCGCGCAGCGGGGACTCCTCCGGCGCGACCTCGGTCTCGTCCATCGGCGCGGAGCCGATCGGGATGCCGTTCTCCTGAGCCCGGGCGATCAGCCAGTCACGCAGCCGCAGCGTCGACACGCAGTCGTAGCGGTTGTAGTCGCCGATCTCGTCGAGCAGCGGCTGGGCCTCGTCCTCCCGGCCGAGGGCGATCAGGTCGCGCGCGTTGGCGTACTCGGTGATGGAGTCGGCGCCGTTCTTGACCTCGCTCTGCCGCAGCTCCGTCCCCATGTACAGCGGCTCGAGCTTCTTGATGGAGTACGAGCGCGAGCCGACCCGCACGGCCTTGCGCACCATCGGGTACAGGTCGACCATCACGCTGTCGCGGAGCAGGCCGTCGACCTCCTCCTCGCCCACGCCGTGCCGCGCGGCGAGGGCGAGCAGGTGCGTCTGCTCATAGGCCGCGTAGTGGTAGATGTGCATGCCGGGATACTGGGCACGGCGGTCGCGGACGAAGGCGAGGAACGCCTCCAGCGCCACCCGCTCTGCCGCGAAGTCGTGCGCCCAGAAAGCGGTGAAGCGCTCCTCGCTGTCGACCAGCCCGAACAGGTAGTCGAGGTTCCAGCGCTCGCCGGTGCCCTCGGTGTAGAGCGGATCGCCCTCGAAGTCGAAGAAGATGTCGCCCTCGTCCGGGTGCGGCAGCGCCGCCAGCACGGGCGCGTTGTACACACGGACGGGCGGCGGCGCGCCCTCGACGGCGCCGAGCTGCAGCCGGGCCTGCTCGCGCAGCCCGTCGAGCGTGCCGTCGGGCAGTCCGTCGACCGGCCCGGTGGAGGCGGCGAGCGCGTCGATGGTGGTGATCCCGGCCGCGACGAGGTGCTCGCGCTGGGTGATCCGCATCCCGGCGACGAGGAGCACGTCGCGCGACGCCTGGACCTCGGCGTCGCAGGTGTCGCAGCGCCCGCAGACCGTGAACCGCGGGTCGCCCCAGGCGACCGGCCCCTGGTCGGCGAGGTGCTCGTCGAGGATGTGCAGCAGCCGTGCCCGCCGCTTGCGGTACACCGGCTCGATGTCGGTGAGGCGGTGCCGGCTGACGGACCCGTCGCCGAGCAGCAGCTCGACCGTGTCGTCGACATCGACGCCCATCCTGCGCAGCTGCTCGGCGTACGCCGCGAGCTGGAGGAGCGCGGTGACCCTGGCGCTGCGGGCGAGCTTGGAGTCCTGCACACGGTAGCGGCCGTCGGGCAGCCGCACGACGAAGTCGGCGAACCCCACGAACGCGCCGTCGAAGAACGTCGCCTGGAACACGACCTCGGCCCCGCTCGCGAACGCCTCGGCCGTGCGTCGCACGGCGTCGGCGAGTGTGTCTGCGGTCAGCGACTCCGGTCGCTCGATCTCGGCCACGCCGGCGCCGAAGCGCTCGCGGTAGCGCTCGAGGATGTGGTGCTCGTGCTCGTCGCCGAGCCGGGACGACCGCACGTACATCGGGTCGTCGACCACCTCGGCTTTCTCGATGCGCCCGAGCTTCTCGTCGACCGTGCGCAGGAACGCGAACTCGCACTTGGAGGCCTCGGTGAGGTCGCTCGCGCTGGTCACGATCACGCCGTCGAGGAGGAACACCGGCGACTCCCTCCGTACCGGCGGCCCGCGGCCGCGATGGACGCGGCCCTGGCGCTCCGGCCGCTCCTCGAAGCGTACCGGCGACCACCGACACCGCTCCGGGCGACGAGGCGGCGAGGCGATGAGGCGATGAGGCGGCGAGGCGACGGGCGCGCCTAACTCTTCTTCGCCGCCGCCTTCATCGCCCGCTTGTGCTCGCGCACCTTGGTGAGCGAGTCCGCATCGACGATGTCCGCCACGGAGCGGTAGCCGTCGAGGCCGTAGTCGCCCGCCGCCTCGCGCCAGCCGGGGGCGGTGAGATCCTTGCGCTTGCCGAGCAGCGCCAGGAAGATCTTCGCCTTCTGCTCGCCGAAGCCGGGCAGCGCCTTCAGCCGCCGCAGCACCTCGGCGCCGTCCGGGGCGCCCCTGGTCCAGATCGCGGCCGTGTCGCCGTCCCAGTCGGAGACGATCGCGGCGGCGAGCGCCTGCACCCGGCCTCCCATCGACCCGGGGAAGCGGTGGACGGCGGGAGGCTGCTTCATCACCGCGGCGAGCTCGTCGGGGTCGAGCGCCGCGACGCTCGCCGGGTCGAGCGCACCGAGCCGGTCGCGCAGCTTGGCGGGGCCGGCGAAGGCGGTCTCCATCGGCACCTGCTGGTCGAGCAGCATCCCGAGGAGGAGGGCGAACGGGGACTCGTCGAGCAGGGCGTCCGCGTCGGCGTCGCCGGTGATGTTCAGTGCCATGACCTCAGCCTGCCACCAGGAGGAGGATGCCCGCCACGGCCGACAGCGCGGCGAGCAGCAGCGCGATCCCGAGCAGGGCGGCGTGCACGACGAGGAACGGCGTGGCATTCCCCGCCGCGTCGCGCGCCCGCAGGTCGGTGCGCACCCGCTGGAAGAACCGCGGCCAGGCCACGACGTTGAAGAGGGCGTTCAGGAGCAGGACGATGGCGGCGAACACGGTCATGGTGCTCCCAGCCTACGGTGATGCGCGCGCCGCTGCCCGCCGCCGGAGCCTGGCCGCAGCCCCCTCGGCGGGAGCACCATCGTCGTCGTGACCTCCTCCGCGCGTCCGGCGCGGCGCACGCGGCCCGGCATCGGCTACGGCGCCGGTTTCTGGACGATCGCGGCCGCGTTCCTGACGGTGATGGCGTTCGCGACCCTCCCCACGCCGCTGTACGCGCTGTACCAGGAGCGCGCCGGCTTCCCGACCTGGGTGATCACGGTGATCTTCGCCGTGTTCGCCGTCGGGGTGCTCGCGAGCCTCTACTTCATCGGTCATCTCAGCGACGTGGTGGGCCGCCGCAGGATGGTGCTCGTGGCCCTGCTGCTGGAGCTCGCCTCGGCCCTGCTGTTCGTCGCCGTCGACCTGGGGATCGGACCATACGTGCCGGGCCTCCTGGTCGCGCGGGTGATCTCGGGCGTCGGCGTCGGCGCCCTCACCGCGAGCGCGACCGCCCACCTCGCCGAGCTGCGGGCCGTGGAGCGCCCGGCGGAGGGATCCCGGTTCCCGGCGATGGTGGCGACCGTCGTGAATACGGGAGGCCTCGCGCTCGGCCCGCTCATCGGCGGCGTCTTCGCGCAGTTCCTGCCCGCGCCGCTGCTGCTGCCCTACGTGGTGTTCGCGGTCCTGCTGGGCGTCGCGGCCCTCGCGGTACGGATGGTGCCCGAGACCGTGCACCGTCCGGAGCCGCCGCCCCGGTACCGGCCGCAGCGGGTGTCGGTCCTGCCCGCCGCGCGGGCCGCGTTCTCCGCGGCGGCCGTGGCCGCGTTCGCCGCCTTCTCGGTGTTCGGGCTGTACACCTCGCTCGCTCCGAGCGTGCTGGCCGGGACGCTGCGCGAGCCGTCGCACCTCGTCGCCGGCGCCGTCTCCTTCTCGGTGTTCGCCGCCTCCACCGCCTCGCAGCTGCTGCTCGCCCGGGTCGGCGACCGCGCGCAGCTCATCGTGGCGCTGGTCCTGGTGACCGTCGGCCTCGTGGCCCTCGCGGCCGGGGTCCTGCTCGACGCGCTCGCAATCTTCGTGGCGAGCGCGCTGCTCACCGGCGGCGGCGTCGGGCTGCTGTTCCGCTCCTCCATCGCCGCCGCGGCCGCCCTCGCCGAGCCGCATCGGCGCGGCGAGGTGCTGGCCGCGATCTTCCTCCTCGGCTACCTGGGACTCGCCCTGCCCGTGCTGCTGGTGGGCGCGGCCCTCACGGTGTGGCCGCTCGTACCCGTGCTCGTCGCGTTCGCCGCCGTCGTCGGGGCGCTGACGCTGTTCGGCGGCCTGCGCCTGCTGCGCACGGCGCGCTGACCGCTCCGGCCCCGCTGACCGCTCCGGGCCGGGAGGCCGCGGGAGGCTGTCAGCCGGCCGCGACGAGCTGCACGCGCAGCGAGTCCACCCGGGTGGCGATCACGTCGTCCGCCGCCCAGCGCTGTGCGAGCCGGGCGAGGATGGCGTCGAGCTCCTGCCGGGTCAGCCCGTCGGCGAGCGCCAGCCGCACCACCAGCTCCTCGGCGACGAGCCGGCAGCCGGGGTCGCCGGCGAGCAGCTCGACGCCGTGCACGCCGAGCTCCGAGCCGATGGAGGCGTCGAACGCCGCCTTCACGAGCGGGTCGCGGTCGCTCGGGATCCACGGCTCGCCCTGCGCAACGGCCCACACGGCGGGGCGGCGGAGCGCGAACTCCGTCTCGGCGGTCGGATCGAGCACGACGAGCTCGGTCTCCTCCCCGGCGGCCGCCAGCGCGACCCGGCGTCCGTCCGCCGGCACCGGCCTGGCCAGCGGGTTCCAGGTCTGCATGGCCGTCACCGACGAGAAGACCGGCAGCACCGAGCGCCCGTCCGGCCCCGCAACGGTCACGATGGAGAGCTCCTGCGACTTGTCGACGCGGAGGCCGGCGTCGGTCTCGCCCTCGTCGCCCAGCTCGGCGACCAGTGGGATCAGCAGCCGCGAGGTGCGGACCGCGTCGACCACGGCCTCCGCGCCGACCTCCCCGGCCCGGAACGCCGCCAGGGCGCCGAGCAGTGCGGGAGGCGCGGTGCCGTCGTCGTCGCCGAACGGGTTGTCATCGAAGTGGCGCCCTTCCCACGGCTGACCGGCGGAGTCCGCCTGCCCGCCGCCCAGCGCGGCCGCGAAGCCGTGCAGCCGCTCGGCTCCCTCCGCCGTGGGCCGGCCGGCGCCGCGGCGGTCGCCGTCGTCATGGCGGTCGCCGCTGCCGCGGCGGTCGCCGTCGCCCGTGCCGGGCTCAGTAGCCCGCGACATCCAGCGCCTCGGGGAGCGTGAACGCGCCGGAGTACAGCGCCTTGCCCACGATCGCGCCCTCGAGCCCGAGCGGCACCAGCTCGCGCAGCGCGGCGATGTCGTCGAGACTCGAGATGCCGCCGGAGGCGACCACCGGCCGTGCGGTCCGGTCCATCACCTGGCGCAGCAGGTCGAGGTTCGGGCCCTTGAGCGTGCCGTCCTTGGTGACGTCGGTGACGACGTAGCGGGCGCAGCCGGCGTCCTCCAGACGGTCGAGCACCTGCCAGAGGTCGCCGCCCTCGCGGGTCCAGCCGCGCGCGGCCAGCGTCGTGCCGCGCACATCCAGGCCGACGGCGATCGCCTCGCCGTACTGGCCGATGACGTTGGCCGCCCACTCCGGGTTCTCCAGCGCGGCGGTGCCGAGGTTGACGCGGGAGGCGCCGATCTCCAGCGCCTGCTCCAGCGACTCGTCGTCGCGGATGCCGCCGGAGAGCTCGATCTTGACGCCGCGCACCTGGCGGATGACCTTCTTCAGCAGCGAGCGGTTGCTCCCGCGGCCGAACGCCGCGTCGAGGTCGACCAGGTGGATCCACTCGGCCCCGGCGTCGGCCCACTCCTCCGCCGCGTCGACGGGGTCGCCGTAGCTGGTCTCGCTGCCGGCCTCGCCCTGGGTCAGTCGCACGGCCTTGCCGTCGGCCACGTCGACCGCCGGGAGCAGGACGAGCTTGGGCATGGTGTTGAATTCGCTCACGATCTTTCCTCGTTCTGGTCCGCGACGCGGACGGTGGGGCGTGACGCCCGCTGCGGTGGCTACAGGGTGCCGATCCAGTTGCGGAGCAGCTGGATGCCGGCACGGCCCGACTTCTCGGGATGGAACTGGGTGGCGCTGAGCGGGCCGTTCTCGACCGCGGCGATGAAGCGCGTGCCGTGCTCTGCCCAGGTGACGCGCGGCTTCGGGAAGGGTCCGCTCGCTTCGAGGGTCCAGTCCTGCGCGGCGTAGGAGTGCACGAAGTAGAACCGCTCGTCGTGGAGGCCCTCGAACAGGACCGAGTCCTCCGGCGCCTCCACCGTGTTCCAGCCCATGTGCGGGACGACGTCCGCCTTCAGCAGGTCGACGACACCCGGCCACTCGCCGAGCCCTTCGGACGGGATGCCGTGCTCGACGCCCTTCTCGAACAGCACCTGCATGCCGACGCAGATGCCCAGGACGGGCCGCCCGCCGGCGAGGCGGCGGTCGATGACCTCGTCGCCGTGGGAGGCGCGGAGGGCCTCGATCACGGCCGCGAACGCCCCGACACCGGGCACGAGCAGTCCGTCGGCCTCGAGCGCGCGGCGGCGGTTGCCGGTCAGCTCGACGTCGGCGCCGGCCTCCTCGAGCGCCTTGACGGCGGAGTGCACGTTGCCCGTGCCGTAGTCGAAGACGACGACGTCGGGGCGGTTCCCGCTCACAGCGCCCCCTTGGTCGACGGGACGCCCGACACCAGCGGGTCGAGTGCCTTCGCCTGGCGGAACGCGCGTGCGAACGCCTTGAACTCGGCCTCCGCGATGTGGTGCGGGTCGCGGCCGCCGACGACGGTGATGTGGGTGGTGATGGCGGCGTTGAACGCGATCGCCTCGAAGACGTGGCGCACCATCGACCCGGTGAAGTGCCCGCCGATCAGGTGGAACTCGAACCCCGCGGGCTCGCCGGAGTGCACGAGGTAGGGGCGGCCCGAGATGTCCACGACCGCCTGCACCAGCGCCTCGTCCAGCGGGACGAGGGCGTCGCCGTAGCGCGAGATGCCGCTCTTGTCGCCGAGCGCCTGGCGGATCGCCTGGCCGAGCACGATGCCGACGTCCTCCACGGTGTGGTGCACATCGATCTCGGTGTCGCCGTTGGCGCGGACCCGCAGGTCGGTGAGCGAGTGCTTCGCGAACGCGGTGAGGAGGTGGTCGTAGAACGGCACGCTGGTCCGGATCTCGGACGCACCCGTGCCGTCGAGGTCGAGGCTCAGTTCGATGCTCGACTCGCTGGTCTCCCGCTGGATGGTCGCGGTGCGGTTGCTCATGACCGAGAGTTTACCGGGGCCTGGGAGTCCGCCCCGCCCGCGCTGGACGCCGCCGGGTCCGCGGACGCCGCCGGGCGGCCGAGGGCGGCGAGGGCCTCCAGGAACGCGGTCGTCTCGGCCTCGGTGCCCGCGGTCACGCGGAGGTGGTTCGGGATGCCGACGTCGCGGATCAGGATGCCGCGCTCCAGCAGCGCCTCGAACACCGCGTGCGGGTCCTCGACGCCGCCGAACAGGACGAAGTTGCTGCCGCTGCGGTGCGGGCGGTACCCGAGCCGGGCGAGCTCGGACACGAGCCGGTCGCGCTGGGCGCGGATCTCCCCCACCATCGCGAGCATCTCGTCGGCGTGGGCGAGCGCGCCGAGCGCCGCCGCCTGTGTCAGCGCGGAGAGGTGGTACGGCAGGCGCACCAGCCGCAGTGCGTCGACGACGGCCGGGTCGGCGGCGAGGTAGCCGACGCGGGCGCCCGCGAACGCGAACGCCTTGCTCATCGTGCGCGAGATCAGCAGCCGGGGGCGCCCCTCCAGCAGGGTCAATGCCGAGGGCTGGTCCTCGGGCATGAACTCGGCGTAGGCCTCGTCCACGATCACGATGCCGCGGGTCGCGTTGTACGCCGCCTCGATCGTCTCGAGACCGAGCGGCGTCCCCGTGGGGTTGTTCGGGGCGCAGAGGATGACGAGGTCCGGGTCGGTTCGCTCGATCTCGGCCACCGCGGTCTCCGGCGAGAGCTCGAAGTCCGCGTCGCGGGCGCCGGCGATGTACTCGGTACCGGTGCCCGACGCGAGCAGCGGATACATGGAGTACGTGGGCGCGAAGCCGAGGAGGCTCCGGCCCGGCCCGCCGAACGCCTGCAGGATGTGCTGCAGCACCTCGTTCGACCCGTTCGCCGCCCAGATCTGCTCGGCCGTCAGGCCGTGGCCCAGGTATCGGGCGAAGGCCTCGCGGAGGGCCGTGAACTCGCGGTCCGGGTAACGGTTGACGCCGGTGACCGCGGCGGCGACGCGGGCGACGATGTCGGCGGCGACGTCCTCCGGCACCGGATGCGTGTTCTCGTTCACGTTCAGCGCCACGGGCACGGACTTCTGCGGCGCGCCGTACGGGGTCCTCCCCCGGAGATCATCACGGATGGGCAGATCGGAAAGAGACGTCACCGTTCAATCGTAGTCAGCGCGACCGGACGCTTCCTCCGCGCCGCCGATCCTGCGTTACCGAGCGGAGTACTCCAGCGGCACGGCCAGCTGCTGACCCGGCGAGACCACCGCGGACTCCAGGCCGTTGAGCGTCACGAGCTCGGCGATCACGTCGCGCGGGTCGGCGTTCGGCGCGAGCCGCTCGGCGATCGACCAGAGGGACTCGCCGGACTGCACCGTCACGTGCTGGAAGGAGACGTGGCTCTGCTCCCCCGTCGCGGCGGCGACGCCGCCGTTGAGGGCGAAGACGAGAGCGCCGACCGCGATCGGCACCGCGATGAGCGTCGAGAGGACCGCGCGCCCGCGCCGCGTGATGCGCAGCCGCACGCGGCCGTTCGCCTGTCCGTTGAAAGACGACATCGTGACCGTGCTCATGGTCCTGACCTCCTCTGGCCTCGCGGATGCGAAGCTGTGTTCCGAATGTATCTTCGAATGTTCGAAACCGCAACCTCCACCCGCCGGCCGATTCGGGCGCCGATTTCGCGACACACTCGAACAAACCTTTGTCTGGCACGCCAGGGGCGGATACAGTTTCGACTGTCTGAGAACAGACAACCAGGCACCACCGACATTCGTTCCGGATGGGCGGCGGGCCGGGCGACGAAGGCCGTGAAGGGACGAGCGTGTCGAACGAGAACCAGGCTCCGCGCGGCGGCACGCGCCGCCGCAAGAACCTCAGCGAGAAGCAGCTCGCCATCCTCGACGTGATCCAGCGCTCGGTGAGCCAGCGGGGCTACCCGCCGAGCATGCGCGAGATCGGTGACGCGGTCGGTCTCTCCTCTCTCTCCTCCGTCACCCACCAGCTGAACCAGCTCGAGCTGAGCGGCTACCTGCGCCGCGACCCGAACCGCCCGCGGGCGCTCGAGATCCTGATCGACCTCCCGGCCAGCACGTCCGAGAGCGTCGACTACGAGAACCAGACCCCGGTCGGCGACGCCGCGATGGTCCCCCTGGTCGGCCGCATCGCCGCCGGCGTCCCGATCACGGCCGAGCAGCAGGTCGACGAGGTCTTCCCGCTGCCGCGCCAGCTCGTCGGCAACGGCGAGCTGTTCATGCTGAAGGTCGTGGGCGAGTCGATGATCGACGCCGCCATCTGCGACGGCGACTGGGTCGTCGTCCGGGCCCAGAACACCGCCGAGAACGGCGACATCGTCGCCGCCATGCTCGACGAGGAGGCCACGGTCAAGGTGTTCCGCCAGCGCGACGGCCACACCTGGCTGCTCCCCCGCAACTCGAACTTCGAGCCGATCCTCGGCGACTACGCCCAGGTGCTCGGGAAGGTCGTGGCGGTCCTGCGCGCCGTCTGACCGTCCACGGGCCGAGACGACGGGGGGGGCGGGGGGGGGGCCCCCCCCCCCCCCCCCCCCCCGGCGGGGGGGGGACGCCCCCCCCCCCGCCCCGGCCCCCGCGCCC